>NZ_QOBB01000015.1:0-66171 GCF_024704855.1 Burkholderia sp. HAN2018
GTAGTAGCTAGATGGAAATGTCCGCTTTTGGCTACATGGAAATGTCCGCTTTCGTGCCGCGTAAGCTGTCCGGCCGCCGGGTGTCCGGCGCCGGAGGCTGCGATGGCTGCAACGGAGTGGATCACGATGACGATGCGCGAGCTGGACCGATTCAAGGTCATTCAGGACGTGGCGGATGGCAAGCTCAAGCCGTGGCGTGCAGCGGAACGGCTGGAACTGACGACCCGGCAGATTCGCCGGCTGGTCGCCCGACTTCGGGAACATGGCGCGGCGGGTTTGGTATCGGGACACCGAGCGAAGCCCGGCAACCGTCGGCTGGACCCAGGAGCCGCCGATCGTGCGCTGGCGATCATCCGAGATCGCTACGCCGATTTCGGGCCGACACTGGCCTGCGAGAAGCTCTGGGAGTGTCACGGCATTCGGCTGGCCAAGGAAACGGTCAGGAAGCTGATGACGGAGGCTGGCTTGTGGATTCCACGCCGGCAACGACCGCCGAAGGTCTATCAGCCGCGTGCGCGCCGGGCGTGCCTGGGCGAACTGATCCAGATCGACGGCAGCGATCATCGATGGTTCGAGAACCGGGCGCCGGCCTGCGCGCTGCTGGTGTATGTGGACGACGCGACGAGCCGGTTGATGATGCTGCACTTCACGCAGACGGAGTCGACGTTCAGCTACTTCGAGGCGACGCGCGCGTACATCGAACGGCACGGCAAACCTGGGGCGTTCTACAGCGACAAGGCCAGCGTGTTCCGCAACGTGAAGCCAGGCAAGACCGGTAACCGTGTGACACCGTTCGGCCGCGCGATGTACGAGCTGAACATCGACACGTTCTGCGCGAACAGCAGCTCGGCCAAGGGGCGCGTCGAGCGAGCGCACCTGACGTTGCAGGATCGACTGGTCAAGGAGTTGAGATTGCGCGGGATCAACACGGTGGTCGACGCCAACGCTTACGCGCCCTCCTTCATGGCCGCCTACAACGCGCGCTTCGCGAAGCCGCCGAAGAGCGAGTTCAATGCGCACCGGCCGCTGCGGGCCGACGAGAGTCTGGATCTGGTGCTGACGTGGCGCGAGCCGCGGAAAGTAACGAAGTCGCTGACGGTGCAGTACGACCGGGTGATGTACTTACTGGACGACACACTGGAGAACCGGAAGCTGATCGACCGGCAGATCGAGGTGTGGGAGTACCCGGATGGGCGGATCGAGATTCGTGCTGATGGTCGAGCGTTGCCCTACAAGGAATATGACCGCCTGGCTGAAATCGATCAAGGTGCCGTCGTTGAGCACAAGCGTTTGAGCCATGTGCTGCAGGTCGCGCAAGCGCTTCAGGCGCAACGCGATAACAGCCGAATCGGTAAAGCCCCGTCCCGAACACATCGAGGCGACGCGACCCGGACCAATCGAAACGAGGCTGAACCGGGCAAGAAGAAGCAACGCAAGATCACGCAGGCTGACGTCGAGCATGTGATCGTGGATCTGGCGCAACGTCGGCAAACCGCAAAGCCGCCAAACAAACCTGGCCGTCGGTCTGCAAAAACGGAGGAAACGAACGCAAGCGCCCTGCCCGTTCAGGCGCCGGCCTTCGACACTGCGTAACGGTTAAAGCGAGGAAAGAGACGCAGCAAAACCGACCTTAAAACCGGACATCTCTAAATAGCTGGAAGGTGGACATCTGAATCCGGGTATGACAGATTTTGTAGCGGCTAGATTGAAATATCCGCTTTTCGACCCATCGTAAGCTGATCGGCCGCTGGGAATCCAGCGCCGGAGGCTGCGATGGCTGGAACGGATCACGATGACGATGCGCGAGTTGGACAGGTTTAAGGTCATCCAGGACGTCGCGGACCGCAAAAAAGTCATGCTGATTCCATGATGGCCGTGCCGCAGCCATGGGCATCGAATTTGATTCGATAATCCGTGCGATTTTCGAGCATCGAGAAATATTCGCGAAACTCGGTGTTAATGCGTAGCCCGCGGTGTTTACCGCAAGCATGCATCTGCTATCCGGGTGACGTCATTTTTCCATGACAGGGAACGCGGGTTCCCGGAAAGATGTAACGGTTCGGTCGATTATTCTGGATTTCGTGTTCGATCGGCGCGATTGCTTCTAAAAATAGCTTGAAAATCGACGACGGCTCATCCGCTGATCGGGCAGTTGGCTGCGGCAAATTGTTGCATTGTTCGAATTCCCGCTTCACCCGATCGGCCGCAGCGTTTGTTACTGCGCGGTTCCCGGCATTTGTCACGGCGATAGTTCGCGCGATCGCAATAACGAATGCAATCGTGAATGCATGGTTCGCATGCGGCAAAGTTTTAGCCCATGGCCAGTTCCTGATCACGACGGCGATCGATTATCCTATTCAGGATCCGCCACGCGCACGATCCGCAATCGAGATGCGCGAAACCCTCGTGGACAAACCCGCCCGCGCTCGCTCGCCTGCCGCTGCATGCTACTCTCGCAACCGGCACCGGCCAGGACAGTACAGTGGTGCGCGACCAGTGAACATTGTGGATTCACGCATCATGTACTCGATCTTGCCCGCGTTCGTCTCTGCGCTGTTTCTCGGGTTCGGCCTCTACGTGCTGGCCACCAAGGGCCTCACGCGGGTATCCGTCCCGTTCGCCTTGATGTGCGCGGCGACCTTCGTCTGGCAGGGAACGTGGGCCTTCCTGTTCCAGACGACCGACGCGGACGTCGCCAACTTGCTGGTCAAGGCAGGTTATCTGTTCATCCTTTTCCTGCCGACGACCTTCTATCATTTCGTGACGGAGATCGTGTCGCGTCGGGACGAGCGGCCGTTCATGTTCGCCTCCTACGGCCTTTGCGTGCTGCTGGCCGTACTGCTGGTCACGGGCAATGGGGTCGTCGATGGATTCCGCCTGCATTTCTTCGGCCCGTATCCCAAGGCGGGCCCACTGCATCCGCTGCACGTCGTGCAGACCGTCCTCCTGGTCGGCCGCAGCGGCTGGCTCCTGATCGAGGTACGGCGACAGACGCGCGCGCGGGATGTCCGGCAACTGCTCACGCAATGTCTCGTCAGCCTGGGCCTCTACTCGCTCGCGGCCACCGACTACGCGGTGAACTACGGCGTCGAGTTCTATCCGGTGGGGGTATTGTTCATTGCGATGAGTCTCGGGATTCTCGCGACGTCGATCGTCCGCTATGGCCTGATGGGCCCCTATCTCCTGGCCGCGACGGTCGCGCACGAAGTGGCCACGCCGCTGGCGGCGATCGGCCTGCATGCGGACGAGCTGCGCAACGTCCTGCCGGCGCTGCTGCGCGGGTATCGGCTGGCGGTGGAGCACCGGTTGTGCGCCGACAGCTTGTATCCGGGGCAGCTGGACCGGCTGCCGACGCTCGCATCGTCGATCCGGCGCCAGGTCGACACCACGAGCACCGTGGTCGAAATGTCCCTGGCGTCCTTTACGCTGGACCGCCTCGATCGCCACGGCTTCGCGGCCTATCCGATTCGGGCCTGTGTCGACGCCGCGGTGGATCGCTTTCCCTTCCGTCCGGGGGAGCGTGACCGCGTGTCGGTCGGCGCGATCGATCCGGACCTCCGGTTCTCCGGAACCGACTCGCTCGTGATCTTCGTCATCTTCAACCTGCTGAAAAACGCCCTGTATGCGATCGACGCAAGCGGCCGTGGGCAGATCGAGATCGACGCTCATCGCAGCAACGGTTACTGCGTGGTGCGTTTCAGCGACACGGGTCCGGGCATCGCTCCCGAGGTGCTCCCTCAAATCTTCGACGCCTTCTTCTCGACCAAGTCGCACGGGTGCGGCGCCGGCATGGGATTGAGCTTCTGTCGTCGTGCATGCGAAGCGCTCGGCGGCGCCATCGCGTGTGAATCCATCCCCGGCGTGCGGACGACGTTCACGATTCGGCTGCCGGAGCCCGGTTCGCCGGCGGACCAGGCGTTGCGCGATCCGCCGGCGCCCACCCGGCACTATCGCATCGGGTAAGGCAGTCTCACCTTCAGTTCGCGGCGGACGGCAGGATCAGTTCATACGCCTTGACGCGCTCGATGATGCCCGCCGGAAACCGGCTGATCCGCTTGTCGGGCCCGGCAAACACGATCTGCTGGTACCCCAGCGACACCTGTCGTCCGTCGACGTAGAAGCGAAACAGCAGATACGCCGAACACTGCCGGACCTCGAACGTATTGAGGAAGCAGTCGACCCGCTGGAACGGAAACGTCTCCTGGACGTATTCCTGATGCGCGCGCTTCGTCACGAACGACCCGCCGGCCGCCAGCAGGTTGTTGTGGATGCATTCGTGAAACCAGCGTTCACGGCACACGCCCTGCCATTCGAAGTAGCGTGCGAAATAGGTATTCATGAAGGCATTGGAATCCTTGAGGTAAATGTCGACCACGTGGTGGAAGGTTTTTTCGGACTGATGTGCCGTTTCGTTGGAAAGGACGTGAAGAATCGCGTCTTGCGTCAACATGGAAAACTCCTTGAATCGCTACTGGCGGTAGCGGCGCATTCCTTCAACGAGAAGGAATGGCCAGATTCTCGCCGTGCAATTCTGTTGAGCGCTTCGGTCAATACATGCCAAATTAGTGGTTGACAAATGGTTGATGTAAATCCCACTTTCGCCCGATAATTGGCGCGGTCATGCAACGCGGCCGTCATTTTTGGAAACGCGTCTCCGTTATCGAATCTTTTTCTGCTGATTTATCGACACTCGTATGCAAACCTTCGTCAGGCAGCCGGTGCTCTATCCCGTGTCCGTGGTGTTTGTCGACGACAATCCGGATTTCCTGCAGGCACTGCGGGGCGCATTTCCGGACGAACACCTGAACCGCTTTTTCACGCAACCCCGGGTGGCGCTCGACTTCGTGTCGTCGCGTGACGTGGAGATGCCGCCAACGGCCGCCGACTATTTCGGTGCGGAGAAAAAAGGCGGGAATGCGATCGGCGAGGATGCGCTCACCGATCCCGCCCGATTCGAGGCGGTGGGCGCGGTGGTCGTGGACTTTTCAATGCCGGAGGTCGACGGCATCCAGCTTCTTTCCTCCATCCGCAACGCAAACTGCATGAAAATCCTGCTCACCGGTGTTGCCGACGAGCGCGAGGCGGTGGACGCGTTCAACGCGGGACTGATCGATTGCTTTCTGAAGAAAACCGACGTCGAGATGCCACGCAAGCTGGCAACCGTGCTGGACAACGCGAAACGCAAGCACTGCGCGGCTCGCGGGCACATCAGCCTGCATGAAGCAGGGTCGACCTACCGGGATCCGAGGATCGTCAAACTGATCGACGAGGTGGCCGCGCGGGAAGGCATCGTCGAATACTACTGGCGCCCCAATCAGGACGCGGTGCTGATGTTCGACGCCGCGGGCGCGCCGAGTGTATTTCTCGCCTGGAACGAAGAGGATTGGTCATTTCACTGCGATATCGTGGCCGACGCGAACGGTCCGGCCGAATTGCGCCAAGGGATGGAGGCGCGCAGCATCATGCCGCTGTTCTGGCCATCGCAGGCCTATCGGCCCGGCCTCGCCGACGTCAAATGCGCGGCGCCCCTGCCCGTTCCGGGATGGGACGGCACGTTTTATAGCTGGACCCGTCTGGACGATACGGCCACCGAACGCGAGCTGCCCACGTTGGCGAAATGGCGTCACGCTTGAGGAATCATCTGCCTGTCTTCAATCAGGTGGTGCTGTCGTCGAGCCGGCAAGAATTCGATTTGAAGCAATCCCTGTCAATGTTGACAGTTATCGGCGGCACGGACTTTTGTTTCAATAGCGCCCTATTCCGAGGGCCACCCACTATTCCAATCAGGCGGCACATTCATTCAGGGCAGGTATCAGAAGTGCGGAAGGGCCATTCAGCAAGCGACTGATACCGCTGAGTATTGTTTCAGGTGCCGCGTGGTAAGCCTTGGCGGATCTGGTTCGATCTACGCCGATAAAACGCAGCAAAATCAAGGCTCCCTGCTATCCCCGCGCGACCTCGATGGGGCGGCAGCACGTTTCCGGCCGGCGCCCATCGCGGTCGATCGTGATCCCGTGACGCGCGTGTCGCCGCGCGGCGCTTGCACGGCGAGACCGGGTGAATTCTGCCCCAGACATTTCGATGTGCTCGATCTGCGCGTGCGTATTGCACGTGTCGTCGCCCGCGAGAACGTGATCCGCTCAGGACCTGCTGTATGAGGGCGATATCTGATCCAGAATGTCGTTGAACGCCCCTTCCGATACCGAGACGAAGGACTCGAAATGCAGATCGTCTGCGCGTCCAAACGCTCAATAACGGGTTCGTTCCTTATAAATTCTTCTGAAACCAGTTCATATTTGATTACGGCCGAAAACCCGGTGACGGCGGAGCCGTATCCGGTGCGGGTGTATGACGCAGCCCGAGCACGTCGAGATATGTGTCAAGCGAGCGTTGTGCAGATTCGGCAACCAGTCGCGTAATGTCGCCGTAATCGCCACTAACACATGCTTTGTCGAGCGCGTCGTAGTAGGCAAGCCGATCCTCTTTGCGGATGATCGCGGGCGGATAGCCCGCCTTCATCAACTCGAAGTTGAGCAGCAGCCGCCCCGTCCGCCCGTTGCCATCAATGAACGGATGGATCTTCACGAATCGCGTGTGCAGTTCCGCCGCCCGCTCGACCGGATGCCTGTCTCCGGCCGCCTCATACCAGTCGATCAGCGCGGCCATTTCAGCAGGCAGATGCATGAAATCCGGCGGGGTTGTACTCGCACCCGCGATCACCACGTTTTCGCGGCGATACCGGCCCGCTTCTTCAGCATCGATGCCCTTCAACACGAGACTGTGGATGTTGCGAATCTGCCATTCCGACAGTGCCTCCGCTTTCGCCACGATGTCCTCGACATAGACGATCGCGTCACGATGGTTTGTCGCCTCGAAGTGCTCGCGAAGGGATTTTCCGCCGACCGTGATGCCTTCGAGCACCACCTTGGTTTCTCGCAGCGTCAGCGTGTTGCCCTCGATCGCGTTCGAGTGATACGTCCACTCGAGCAACAACTTTTCGCGCAGCGAGGCAACGGTGTGCTGTGGCAGCGGACGCGCGGCGTCGAGTGTCGCCTTGTCGGCGTCGATCGTGTTCAGCAGCGCGGAAGTTTGATTCGGCATTTGCTTCTCAAGGCGAGGTTCACTATTCGTCAGTATATATCCCCAATGGGGACAATCAAGCGGGTTTCCGCATTTGCTGCCACTGCAGGATTTCCAGCACGTATGATCGGCCCATATCGGGCATGGTGCGCGAGTCTGGCGAGTCTGCCGGCAGAAGCCACTTGTCCAGCGTCCGCACGGCAATGCTCAAGCGCGCGGCAAACTCCGCTCGCGTCATACCCAGTCGATCCATCGCTACGCGCAGCAGTTCCTGCTGGGGAAGTGCTGCGAGATCTTCCTTCGTAGTCATGCGTCAATTCAACGGTCAAAGTCACTTCCGGACTTATATCCCCAACGGGGATGACAATCAAGCATCAGCGAAATATCCGTCGAGATCGGCCATCGCCTTGCGCATCGCCTTCTTCGAGATCTTGAGATATGGAGCGAAATGATCAAGATGGATGTGGCCGAGAAGTGACTGCACCGTTTCGATTGAGTGACGCTGTGCAATAAGGGCGATTCGCGAAGGTCCGGCATCTTGGGTGGCTTGAAATCCCTCGACCGAAACCAGCGGCGCGGTACAGTCCGGTTACATCGTGCTGAAGGCTGTCCACCGCGAGATGTTTGAACGTTTCGCCGTCGTCGTTGACGGGACGCTTCACGTTCAACTCGTGGCGTGTACGCTTGTGCGTCAAGATGAGCGGCACGGCAGGCATAGTCCCCGCCACTTGCTCCGGTCGGGCGTCGTTACTTTGCTGCGCTTCCAGCGCCATTCGATGTATCGGTTCATGGTCGCGACGGTTTTCGGGTGACTCAGGGAGACGCATTGGTGATCACACCTCGAAGGCCCACTTCCTTGCAGCGCCCAGCGCCCACCGCCATCGCACGACATGGCCGATTTTCGGTGGATCCTCGGGCAGCGTTAGAATAGCGCCCCTTCTCATGGGAGACGAAAATGTCCTGGTTCGTTTACGAAGTACCCGAATACCACGAAGACGCTGCGCGCATCGAGCCCTTCAGCGACCTGCGCAACCGTGTGTTGAAAGTCGGTGACCCGGCCATGGCTGAAGAACTGGAAAGCGTTCGCGAGAATGCCGCGGCGACCGCCGACACGCCCGAGCGCCCCCTGCGGACTCCGGAAAATCCGCACGTCTTTCCGATTCCTTACGCCGAATCCATGATCCTGGTCGGGTTCATCTTCGATCTGAAACGCGAATTCCGGCAACTGGTCGTGTCACCCGTGGAAATGCCCTGGCTGAAAGACGCGTAAGAGGCGGTCGGAACGGAAGCGCGACCTCGCGCTCGCGTGCGCGCTACCCGTTGACGTTTGGTCAGGCCCGGCACTCACTCGCGGAAGAAACCGGTGCCGGCGTCGGGCATCGACGCAGGAGCGAACGTCGGCGGCAACGCGAAGGCGCGACAGACGCAAGGTGCCTGCGATCGGCGGTTCTCTACAACAACGACAACTGAGCCGGCATGCTCGTGCGACCTGCCTGATCGCTTTCGTTTACCGCCAAGTCCTGCCGGTTCGTGGACTGAGCATCGCCGTCGTCCTGTCGATATTTCCGCGCCCAATCGACGCCAAGCACATCAGATGAGAACACAACGCCGGGCGCAATCTGAACAAGCTGGCTCATGTGCGGATTTTCCTAAGCAGTCTGAACGTCGAAGTGTGCGGCAGCATAGCGTGCACTGCAGTTCCACACTTCGACGCCGTCACGGGTAAAGGTAGCCCATCCGTCCTTGACGATCACCTCTGCACCGGGAAAGACGTCACCATATCCATTTGCCGTGGCCGCGAAAACCGTTCGCTCGCGACACGTCGCCCAGTATTTCCCGTTTTCCAGGGTTAGCGGCTTTGTGCTCAATCGTCGACTCGACTCATTGTTTGATCAAAAAACGATCGCGGCTCTTTGCTCCCGCAATCCATTGAGGCGCCCTGTCAGGGGCATGAGCAAGGTAAGCGCAATTCCCTATCATAAGCCGTGACGTCATGACATCTCTTGTTATCGGCCCGGTATTGACCCTACCCTTTCCCGTCGCTTGTATTCACGGTCGCTAACCGGCCGTAGCCATCGGAACCGGGAGCGAATCGCCCATCAATTCCGCAGGTGCCTGCTTCGCGCCCGGCCCTCGGCTTTCGACCGGCACGCTAGATCCGTCGGACATACCGCTCCGAAACGACCGAGCGTTGCTGGATCCATGCGACGGCAAGCTCCAGCGCTTCATCGCGTGCCTCCTGGGCGTTGGCGAAATCGCCATCGACGCCGAGCGTGCGTGTCTCGCCGGCCCGGTCGGTGACAATGGCCGCCGCCGCGTAGCGGCTGTTTCCGGTGACGGTTACCACCGGCCGGACCTCGCAGCCGTGATACTCCATGACGTTGTCCGTTTGCATATGACACCTCCTGCAGCGTGTTGCACCCGAAGCGGGCCCGGCGATGCGGGATCTTGGCGTGCTTGCCCTAGCCGATATCGATCGTGCGACTGGCGGACTGCACCGGTTCCGATTTCGGCACGGTCAACGTGAGTACACCGTTATCAAACTTTGCCAGGGTGTGGTCGGGATCAGCGTTTTCCGGCATCGGGATCGTGCGCATGAAGCTTCCATGGGCGCGCTCCAGCCGGTAGCAGCCGTTTTCCTCGCTGCGCACATCCTGCTTTTTCTCTCCACGCAGCACGATTGCTCCATCCTCGACGCTCAACTTCAGATCTTCGCGCTCCATTCCGGGCAGTTCGGCGGTCACGCGCAGCACCTGCCCCTCATCGACGACGTCGATGCGCGGCTGGAAGCGCGACGAGCTGAAGTCGCCAAACCAGCGTTCGAGCGCGCCACCGCCTGCAAACGGGTCGTGAAAGAACGCCTCCATTGCACGCCACGGGTCACGTGAGAACAATCGCGGGATGTCAGGCCACGAAGCCCGCCACTGTTCGCCTGTCGGCGTGCTTTCCGCGCCTTCCGCATCGGACTTGCGGGCAGTTCCGCGAAGAAACTTGAAGGGGTTCCACTTTTTCAAATCGGTATTCATGGCGTCCTCCGATTCAGCTTCAATCTGATTTCACCGCGTACTCGACCGCATCGCGCCGCGCTTCGGTCGCGCTTGTCCAGCGTTCGCTGAAACGCGGCGGATGCCGGTCGGCCTACACCTCATCGTTCCGTTCGATCCGGACGATAGCGATGTAGCCCTCCAGTGCGGACAGGCGGGTCACGATCCGTCGCACGGAAATGGCGCGGAGATCGATCGCGTGTCCTTTCCAGGACTCCTGCGTAACATCAGACACCCGCCCCCCTGCACCTGGTCCGCGCAGGCGGCAGCGCGATCGCTGCCGCCCTGGTTGCCGACCTGCCGTTGCCGACCTGCCGTTGCCGAATGATCAGCGGGTCCTGACTTCAACGCGCCGTGGGCGCGCCTCGTCGCGGCGCGGGATTGTCAGCTTCAGCACCCCGTCGTGAAGGCTCGCCTCTATCCGTGACGTATCGAAGTCCGGTGACAGCGTGAACGTCCGGGCGAAGTGCGGTTCGCGGACCTCGGCATGCTGCAGCCGCAGATTTGCCGGCGTCGGCACCGCCGCCTCGGCCTCGATCGAGAGGCTGTTGTCGTGAACCTTGACGTCCAGCTTGTCCCTCGTCACGCCGGGCAGATCCGCCCATAGCGTGACGACCTGGCTGTCCTCGTATATGTCGACGGCCGGTACGAGCGTGATCCGGCGCTTGGGCTGTTCCGTGTCGCGACGTGCCACGGTGGACGGGCCGCGTTCGGCCAGTTGGGTCGTGTCATTCATGATCGACTCCTCGGATTACTGGATAGTGATGGCGCGCGGCTTGGACGATTCGCGCCTGCCGACACTGATCGACAGACAGCCATTTTCGTAGCGCGCCTGGACCTTGTCGGGATCGGCGGTGTCGGGCAGCTCGATGACGCGCCTGAAGGCGCCGGCAAAGCGCTCCTGCGCATACGTACGCGTCTCGCTGCCAGTGCCGGGCTGTGTCGATTTGCGTTCGCCGCTGATGGTCAGCAAGCCCTTGTCGATCGATACGTCGAGTTCGGCGGCGTTGATGCCCGGGGCGAAGGCGACGATCTCGATCGACTCGTCGGTCGCACCGATATTGATCTGAGGAAACGCGCCAAGCCGGCCAGCGCGGATGCTGGACGGGAAGCCGCCGAGGAGTTGCGCCATCTGCTGCTGCAGGCGGTCGAACTCGCTGAAGAGGTCGGTTCCGAAGTAAAGATCGCTCATGATCGTATCCTCCTTGAATGCAGCCGGGAGGCGAACGGGCCTACGCGCTCCAGTTCGCCTGCCAGACTGTCGGCAAACAAATCGAAACACGCAGCGCGCGGGATCCAGAGGCCCGCGCATCTGCCTGAGCGAAACCTAAGATAGGCACTCCGCGAAAAATTTCAAGGTGCGTCGGCAGATTTTTGCACTTGAAATTCCGGTGCTGGAACCTATCATCGCAGCGGCTTGGAACTGCATGCGGAGGACGCCATGGAATTCGACACGGACTGGCTTACGCTGGGCAGGCATCGTATCCGGCTGCGCTCGACGAAGGGCTTTCCGACCGAGACGATGCGCACTGTGACCGAGGTCGTCAGGCTCGCGATCGACAACAACATGAGCGCGCGGGCGCGACTCGTCGAGGTTGTCTGCCGGCACGAACAGACCTACGACGTGCTGGTCGGCACGACGATGGCGGAGGACAAGGTTTGTGCGCCGCAACTTGAAGCCGCGGTTGCGGTTGTGCTGGGCCTGTTGCCCGACCAGATCAACATCACGGTCACCCCGGTCACGCAAAAGGAGGTCGATCTGCACTTTGGCGTGTACGAGCGGATGCTGTCGGAGAAGCTGAGTACGGCTGCGCCGCCCCGCTGACCGATCGGTCCAGCGCTCGGCCATGCGTCGACGGGGTCGTGACCGACATTCAGCTCGGCCAGGCTGGCACCACCGAGCACTTGCTGTTGTTGCCGTAGCTTAACCAGCGGGTCGCGGTGAAAGACGTGTATTACCTGGCCGGATTTCGGAACCCGGTTTGCACCGACGCCGGACTTCGCATTTCCGGTCGGCTACCCCGGCGGGAGCGCTTCCAGGGCGCATGCACTATCGTGCGCGGCGTCCATTTCATCCGCATCATCCCCCGATCCGGATCATGCGACCGATGAAACGCGAGTCGTCCGATGCACGGATGAATGGCGCCGCTGATCGGCCGGCGTCGCGTGTACGCCATGGCCCCTGAAATACGCCGGCGTGCCGACCACCGCCCTCTCCAGTGACGGCGTGATGGAGACGGCAATCATGTGCGGCGCGAGGCTCTCGCCGATCCGGATGCCGACATCGCATCCGTCCGCCACGATGTTGGCCAGGCTGTCGTCCATGACCAGTTCTAGGCCGAGCGCGAAAAAACGCGTGCCGCACTCCTTCAAATGCGGCTCGATCAGGGTCTTGGCCGCGACGCGGGCGGCCAAGACCAGACGCGCCAGACCTGTGCCGTCGGCTACGACTACCTACGTGGACGGAGCCCGAACACGTCGCCTCCGGCACGCGCCCGACCGCGCCCGTGCCGATCGCCCGGCCGTTCCCCGTCCCGGTCTACTCGACGTTGTCCGACACGTCCGTCATCCGGATCATGTGCGGTTTCACGCCGTCGTCGTCATCGGCAGGCACGGCCTCCTTCGGATGAATCAGCGCTTCGAGCCGCGCCTTCGTCGCGACGAAGGCCGGCGAATTGACCTGCGAATAATCGCGCGGCCGTGGCACCGGCACCTCGATCAACTCCTGCACCGCGCCCGGATTCGCCTTGAGGACGAGAATGCGATCCGCCAGGAAAATCGCCTCGTCGAGATCGTGCGTGATGAACAGGATCGTCACGTCGATATTGCGCCAGATGTCGAGCAGATGCGTCTGCATCCGCGCGCGCGTCTGCGCGTCGAGCGCACCGAACGGCTCGTCCATCAGCAGGATGCGCGGGCGGTTCGCCAGCGCACGGGCGATCGCCACGCGCTGCTTCATCCCGCCGGACAACTGGTGCGGATACACGTCGGCGAAACGCGTCAGCCCGACGAGATCGAGCCACTGCAGCGCTTCGCGTTCGGCCTCGCCGCTGCTGCTCCCGTTCATCCGGAGACCGAACATCACGTTCTTCTTCACGGTGAGCCACGGAAACAGCGTGTAGCCCTGGAACACCATCCCGCGATCGGCGCCCGGCCCCTGCACGGGCTTGCCGTCCAGCAGCACTTCGCCGCTTGTCTGCGCTTCGAGCCCCGCCAGGATGCGGATCAGCGTCGACTTGCCGCAACCGGACGGGCCGATCACGCACACGAATTCGCGGCGGTGTGTACGGAAGCTGATGTCGTCGAGCGCGACGCACTCGCCCTGCGGCGTCGCGAAGCGCTTGCCGACGTGGCGCACGTCGAGTATCACGTCGCGGGTTTTCAGTCGTGCGAAGCGCTCGCGCACCGCGTCGGACTGCATCAGGTACTCGGGAACGGCTTGCGGATTCTGCATGATGCCCTCTGCGGAAATCGGTTGACGGTTGCGAATCAAAGGGCATCACGCTTTCAGCGTGCGGTCCCACGGAAACAGCTTGCGGCCGAGCACCCCGAGCACGATGTCGGTCCCGAGGCCGATGACCCCGATCATCAGGATCGCCGCATACACGTTGTCGAAATGCTGGTAGCGCGCCTGCTGGCTGATGTACCACGTGATGCCCGAACTGGTGCCGACGAGTTCGGCAACGATCAGGTAAGTCCACGCCCAGCCGAGCAGGATCCGCTGGTCGCGATACAGGTCCGGCAGCACACCGGGAATCACGACGTGGGTGAGCAGCTTGAGCTTCTTCGTGCCGAGCGTCATCGCGGCCTCGAACAGCCCGTATTCGAGCTTGCGTGTCGTGTTCGCGATGATCAGCACCTGCTGGAACAGCGTCCCGATCACGATGATCGCGATCTTCGGTGCGTCGTAGATGCCCAGGATCGCGACCATCAGCGCGCCGAACGCCGGCGCGGGCAGGTAGCGGAAGAACTCCAGGAACGGCTCCTGAAGTCTCGCGAGCGCGCTGAAGGTGCCGCAGACGATGCCGAGCGGCACACCGATCGCGGACGAGATCACGAAGCCCCAGAAAATGATCCGGATGCTGTGCCACAGGCTCTCGTGCAGCCATACGCCGTCGCGGGATGCGGGCGGGGTCGTGAATGCGGTGTAGAACGCGCGCAACACCTGGTGCGGCGCGGGCAGGTAGACCGGATTCGCGCGCACGCCCTCCGGCACGGCCGCATGCATCTCCCGTGCATGCGCGAGCTCGTCGTCGAAGACGTCGCGATCGATCTGCATGCCGGTCTGGAAATAGTCGACGCTTCCCGGATTCGTGATGCGCATCTGCGGATGCCAGACGAACGGCACATAGCTGATCAGGCACCAGACGGCGAACGGCAGCAGGAAGGACGCCAGGCCGAGCGTCCATTTGCCGCGCGTCGTCAGTTCGCGGCGCACGGCCAGCCATCCGGTCGTGTTGCGGGTCATTGACATGGAAATCTCCGTATCGTTTCGGGTACCGGTCGCGCGGTGCCCGTGGCATCGCGCGACCGGACGTTCATTGCGAGGCGCTGCTCGCGGCGTGGGCGCGGTAAGCCCGCCAGCCGCCGAAGCGCGTGATGTCCGTGGCCTCGTCGAGCGCCGCGCTTTCGCACAGGAAGCCCTGCACGCGCGACCCGTCGGCGAGCGTCAGCGTGCCGATGCCGAGCGGCGCCGCAATGCCCGCGACGAAGCTGCCGTACGCGTCGACCGGCATCTCCCAGATCTCGACCGCGATCGGCGCACCGCCGTCCGGCACGCGCACGAGCCCCGGCTTGGCGACGCTGCCGCCGGATGCCGCGCCGGACAGCGCGTAGAGACGGTACGTGGCCGCCGTCGTCGTCGCCGCGACGAAACGCGCGCGTCGCTGCGTGAGCTGCCCGTTCAACGGCTCGCCTCGCAGATGCGCACCGACGACGGCCACGCGCACGACGCCGGTGGATTCCGTCGGCGCCGCATCCGCCGTTGCAGCGCCCCCGGGCTCACGGACAGCCTGATCGCCGTCGCCCCACGCCTGCGCGAGATCGAGCAGCCGCGCATCGTCGTGCGCGCGGCCGACGAACGTGATCCCGAACGGCAACCCCGCGTGCGCCCCGGTCTTGCAGACACCGGCAGGCACCGCGATCGCCGACAGGTCGAGCAGGTTGACGAAGTTCGTGTAGTAGCCGAAGCGCGAATTGATGCCGATCGGATCGGCTTCGAGCGCGTCCACGGTCGCGGTCGTGGCCGAGGTCGGCATCACGATCGCGTCGAGCCCGGCCCATGCGCGGCCCGCCTCGATGCCCAGCGTCGCGAGCCGGTCGAACGCGGCGAACGCGTCGGCCGCGCTGAAGCGCGACGCGCCGCCGACGATCGTGCGAATCACCGGATGGAGCGCATCGGGCTCCCGCGCGGCGAATGCGCCGAGTGCGGCAAGCCGCTCGGCAACCCACGGGCCCTCGTAGAGCAGCCGCGCGGCGGCCAGGAACGGGCTGAAATCGATCTCGACGATCCGCGCGCCCGTCGCCCGCAGGCGTTCGAGCGCCGCCTCCCAGGCCGCGCGATACGATTCGTCGCCGAAGAATTCGAGCTGATCGGCACGCGGTACGCCGAAACCCCACTGGCCGAGCGAACGCCCCCGGTCGACATCCGGCAGCGGCTGCCATGCGCGCCCGTAAGGATCGCCTTCGGTCACGCCCTGCGCGACGGCGAACACCGACCGTGCGTCGGCCGGCGAGTGCGCGAACACCGACACGCAATCGAGCGACCGGCAAGCCGGCACGACGCCGAGCGTACTCAGCACGCCGCGGGTCGGCTTGAGTCCGACGAGCCCGTGAAACGCTGCCGGCACGCGCCCGGAACCGGCCGTGTCGGTACCCAGCGAGAACGCCGCGACGCCGAGCGCGACCGCCACCGCCGACCCGGAACTCGATCCGCCCGACGCATAGCGCGGATCGAGCGCATTGCGGCACGCGCCGTACGGCGAGCGCTGCCCCGACAGCCCGGTCGCGAACTGGTCGAGATTGGTCTTGCCGACCGGAATCGCGCCGGCCGCGATCAATCGCTCGACGACGGGCGCGCTGCGATCCGGCGTGTACGCATAGGCCGGACAGGCCGCCGTCGTCGGAATGCCGGCGAGGTCGATGTTGTCCTTGATCGCGAACGGCACGCCGTAGAGCGGCAGCGACGCGATGTCGCGTCCGGCCAGCGCGTCGGCGTAGGTCGTCATCTCGGCGTGCGTCAGCGGCCGGATCCACGCATGATGCGGATCGCCCGCGTCGAAATGCGCGGCGATCGCGTCGACGAGCGCGTGCGGCGTCAGGGTGCCCGCCTCGTAGCACGCACGCAGCGCGGCGATCGAGCCCGGCCCGGGCAGCGGCGAACGTTGTGTCGTGCTCATGCCACCTCCTCGGCGGCGCCGGTCTTCTGCACCATCAGCCGCTGGCCGGCCACGACCGCCGCGCCCGGCGCGCAATCGATTGTCTCGATCGTGCCGTCTTCCATTGCCGTCACCGCCACCTCCATCTTCATCGATTCGACGATCGCGACGACCTGCCCTTCGGTCACGCGCTCGCCGGGTTCGACCAGCACCTTCCACACGCTGCCCGACACGTCCGCGGCAATCGCGCGCTGCGTATCGTCGAGCGCGGCCGTTTCCCGCGCCGCCTGCGCGTCGCCCTGCTCCGCTTCGCCGACGTACTCCGCGTGCCCGGCCGCCCGCCACCGCTCGCGCTCGGCTTCGAACGCGGTTTGCTGCGCGGCCTTGAACGTCGCGATCGACTCCGCCTCGTCGCGCAGGAAGCGGTTGTACGCGCCCAGGTCGAACACGGATTCCTCGATCTTCAGCGACGCGCGGCCCGCGATGAAATCCGCGCGCAGCGCAGCCAGCTCGGCCTCGCTGACTTCGTAGAAGCGGATCTCGTCGAAGAAGCGCAGCAGCCACGGCTTGCCGGCTTCGAACTCCCGCGTCGTGCGGTGACGGTTCCACATCTGGACGGTACGGCCGACGAACTGGTAACCGCCGGGCCCTTCCATGCCGTACACGCACAGATACGCGCCGCCGATGCCGACCGCGTTCTCGGGTGTCCAGGTACGCGCGGGGTTGTATTTGGTCGTCACGAGCCGGTGCCGCGGATCGATCGGCGTCGCGACCGGCGCACCGAGGTAGACATCGCCGAGCCCCATCACCAGATAACGCGCGTCGAACACGATGCGCTTCACGTCGTCGATGCTCGCCAGCCCGTTGATCCGCCGGATGAACTCGATATTGCTCGGACACCACGGCGCATCGGGCCGCACCGACTGCATGTAGCGCTCGATCGCGATGCGCGTCGACGGGTCGTCCCACGACAGCGGCAAGTGCACGATGCGGTTCGGCACGCGCATGTCGGCCACGTCGGAGAGTTCCCGCTCCGCAGTCTGCAGATGCGCGAGCAGTACATCGAGCGGCAGCACGCGTGCATCGAACTGCACCTGAAGCGAGCGGATGCCCGGCGTCAGGTCGAGCATGCCGGGCAACCGGTGCGCGTCGAGCCAGCACATGAGGGCGTGCACGCGAAAGCGCAGGTTCAGGTCGAGCACGAGCGGCCCGTATTCGACCAGCACGTTGCGATCGCCCGAGCGCCGGTAGACGACACCGATGCCGCCGCCCGCCGACGGGTCGCGATGCAGCACGCATTCGCCGGGCGCGGCGGAGGCAGCCGTGGCGACGTCGCGCGTCGGTTGCACGATCGCAGCAGCCGGCTTCCCGGCCGACGCGGCCGCGCGCACGAACTGCACCGTATCGCCCGGGCGCAACTGGCCGAGCTTCCACAGCTCGTCGCGCACGACCGTCACCGGGCACACGAAGCCGCCGAGGCTCGGACCGTCCGGGCCGAGGATCACCGGCATGTCGCCGGTGAAATCGACCGCGCCGATCGCATACGCGTTGTCGTGGATGTTCGACGGATGCAGGCCGGCCTCGCCGCCGTCCGCGCGTGCCCATTGCGGTTTCGGTCCGAGCAGCCGGACGCCGGTGCGGCTCGAGTTGTAGTGGACCGTCCACTGCGTGCCGTAGAGCATCGCGATGTCATCCGGCGTGAAGAAATCCGGCGCGCCGTGCGGCCCGTCCAGCACACCGAGCGTCCACGCATGCGTCAAGGCGGGAATGTCGTCTTCGGCCAGCGTCGCGCCGGCGTCGCCGCGCCCCGCGTCCGCGTGCAGATGCAGCACGTCGCCCTTGCGCAGCGCGCGCCCCGCGTGACCGCCGAACTGGCCGAGCGTGAAGGTGGCCTTGCTGCCGAGATAGTCGGGCACCTGCAGCCCGCCTTTCACGGCCAGGCACGCGCGCACGCCCGCGCCCGTCACGCCGCCGAGCTTCAGTACCGTGCCCGGTCGAGCGCGCAGCACCTGCCAGAACGGCGCGGGCTCGCCGTCGAGCGTTGCCGCGAGCGGCGCACCGCCGAGCACGAACAGCGTCGCGGTGTTGAAGCGCAGCGTCGCGCCGACCATCGTGAATTCCAGCCCGGCCGCGTCGCGTGCGTTGCCGAGCAGCGCGTTGGCCAGATCGAACGCGCGATCGTCCATCGGACCGGACGGCGGCACGCCGACGCTCCAGTAACCGACGCGCCCGGGCGCCTGCTGCACGGTGGTCTGCACGCCGCCGTCGAGCACGTCGATCGTGTGCGGCGCGAATGCGAAGCGCGACAGGAACGCCGTCGTCGGCGCGCCGCGCGCGAACGTATCCGAGCCGGCAATCGCGCGCAGGTAGTCGAGGTTGGTTTCGATCCCGTACAGCTCGGTCCGCGCCAGCGCGGCCTGCAGTGCCGCCAGCGCGTCGCGGCGCGTATCGCCGCGCACGATCAGCTTCGCGAGCAACGGATCGTAATGCGCGCTGACCTCGGTGCCCGCGTCGATCCAGCCGTCGACGCGCACGTCGTCCGGAAAGGCGACATGCGTGAGCACGCCGGCACTCGGCTGGAACTGCTTGTGCGGATCTTCCGCATAGAGCCGCACCTGGATGCTCGCGCCGCGCGGCGCGACGGCGAGCGTGTCGAGCGGCGGCAGGTCGCCTTCGGCCTGCAGGATCATCCATTCCACGAGATCGATGCCGGTGACCGCTTCGGTCACGCAATGTTCGACCTGCAACCGCGTGTTCACTTCCAGGAAATAGAACCGGCGCGCATTCGCGTCGAACACGAACTCGACCGTGCCGGCCGACGCGTAGCCGACCGCGCGGGCGAGCCGCACCGCGCTCGCGTGCAGCGTGTCGCGCTCGGCATCGGTCAGGTCCGGCGCGGGTGTCTCCTCGATCACCTTCTGGTTACGGCGCTGCACGGAGCAATCGCGTTCGCCGAGCGCGATCGCGCCGCCGCGGCCATCACCGAAGATCTGCACTTCGATATGCCGCGCGTGCTCGACGAATTTCTCGAGATACACACCCGCATGCGCGAAGTTCGCGTTGCCGAGCCGCACGACGGATTCGAAGGCCGCCTCGAGCTGCGCGGCGTCACGGCACAACGACATGCCGATCCCGCCACCGCCGGCCGTACTCTTCAGCATCACCGGATAGCCGATCGCACCGGCTTCGGCAAGCGCCGTCGCCACGTCGTCGAGCAGGCCCGTGCCAGGCAGCAGCGCGACACCCTGTGCGGCCGCGAGCGCGCGCGCGGTGTGCTTGAGGCCGAACGCGCGCATCTGGTCGCCGCGCGGCCCGATGAAGCGCACGCCGGCCGCTTCGCATGCATCGGCGAAACCGGCATGCTCGGACAGGAAGCCGTAGCCGGGATGCACGGCCTGCGCGCCCGTCTCGCGCGCGGCTGCGAGGATCGCCGCGACGTTCAGGTAGCTCTCCGCCGCCGGCGCGGGGCCGACCCGCACGGCTTCGTCGGCGAGCGTCACGTGCCGCGCGTCGCGGTCGGCGTCCGAGTAGATCGCGACCGACGCGATGCCGAGCCGCTTCAGCGTCCGGATCACGCGGCACGCGATTTCGCCGCGGTTCGCAACGAGGACTTTGGCGAATCTCATTCGGCCTCCCACACGGTGAGACGCACGGGCGTCGGGTTGTAGCCGTTGCACGGGTTGTTCAGCTGCGGGCAGTTCGAGATCAGCACGGTGATGTCCATCTCCGCGCGCATCTCGACGTACTTGCCGGGCGCGGAAATGCCGTCCTCGAACGTCAGCCCGCCGAGCGGCGTGACGGGTACGTTCATGAAGAAGTTGACGTTGCCGACGAGGTCGCGCTTGGTGAGCCGCGCGCCCGTGCCGCACGTGCAGTGCGCGATTGCATTGAGGAAGCTGTCGCGGCAGTTGTGCATGTGCCGCTTGTCGAGCGCATAGCGCACCGTGTTGCTCTCGGCCGCGCATGCGCCGCCGAGCGTGTCGTGACGCCCGCACGTATCGGCGACGATCGTCGCCATCGCGTTGCCCCGGCTCGACAGCAGCACGCTGCCGGCGCTCAGGTACAGGTTGCGCTGCGCGCGGATCGTGTCCTGTGCGCTGTAGCGCTCCTCGGGGTCGTCGGACCGGTAGAACAGCGTGTCGACGGCCTGGTTGCCCTCGAGGTCGAGGATGCGGAAGACCTGCCCGCGCTTCAGGTCGTGCAGCCAAGGTTCGCCCGCGTTCAGCGTGATGTCGTGGATCGCGTCGCGCGGGTCGAGGCGGCTTTCGATGATCGGCATGGTGCGGCTCCTTACGCGAACAGGCGGTCGGTGTTGGTGAAGCCGCGCATGTTCTCGGCGCACGCGCGCCGGCACGGATCGTCTTCGGGTGCGGCGGCGTCCGCCGGATACGCGCGGTACGCGATCAGCTTCACCGGCTTCGGCGCATAGTCCGCACGCGGATCGAGCGGATGCGGCGCGGTCGAGAATGCCGCGAGCGTGTTCATCTCGAAGCGCAGGTCGACGGCACTGCCGGCCGTCGAATGGCCGGGGACGAAATCGAGCGTGCCGTCGTCCCCCGTCTCGAGCTTGCTGAAGAAATTGACGTTCGCGGCGAGGTCGCGCGCCGACAGCCCGTACTTCGCGAGCTCGAGCACGAGGCTGTCGCGACCGTTGCGGATCATCGCGTTGCGATCGGCCTGGTACGTCGTCGTGCCGTACTTGTGTGCGAACAGGCGCGCGTCGCCGACGCCGCCGAGCGGGTCGTGCCAGCCGAGCGTGTCGGCCGTGATCGACGCGATCACGCGCCCCATGTCCGTGTACAGCGCATGGCCGCGCGTGAGATGCGCGGTGTGCTGCGCCTTCAGCGTATCGGCCATGTTGTAGCGTTCGAGCGGGTCTTCCTGGCGATGAAATACGGCGGACAGGTTCGCGCCGCCTTCGACATCGACGATGCGCAGCGCGAGGCCGCGGCGCAGGATGCCGGACCAGTGGGTGCCGGCGGGAATCAGCGTTTCCCACGCGACGTGCGGTAGTGGGGCGAGGACGGCTTGGGGGCTCGGCGACATGGCGGCTCCGTGGTCGGTTGGATAAAAGGCGTGAGAGGGCGACCGAACGACATCGCGACCTCCCGGGCTTTTATCCCTCCGTGGAGCCTCGCCGCTGCCTCGTATCGAGGCGAAGGCAAGACCGGATTGCTCTCGGACCAGGCATCGTGCGGCGCGAACGCCGCATGACCGGAACCCTAGCGATCCTGAAGATGATGCAAATTGCTTCGCACCTCTCGGGCAACGATCAAGCGAGTTGCGTGCCAGCCTCGACGAAACGGCTGCACAACGCGGTGCGGCGGCCCGCACGTGCGCCGCGTGCACGACATGGCGGCGGCCCCGTGCCCTCGCGGCGGGCGTGCCGCGCACCAGGCGAACGCGATCCCGCACCGGCGCAGTGCGTGTCGCATGCGCATGCACGGCACGATCCGCAATGGCATGGGCATTGCATCGATGGCGGCACCTTCACTCGACATCCAACCGCTCATGAACAAGCTCGACCTGCTCCGGCGTGCGCTGACAGCCCTCTTCTCCGCCCGCTTCATCGAACTGCAACGGGCCGCGCGCCGCCGCTGAGCCGCCCTCGTCGCACGTCGTTGGCACGGTTCTCGCTCGGCATGACGCCGAGAGGTGCGGCGGCGTCGCATCTTAGGGATGCTAGGGTTCCGGTTCATCGAACGTCTGGTCCGAGAGCAGCCCGGCACGGGTTCGTCCGATCGCGAGAGCGGACGCGCACGCGCTACACGGCGGGACAAAAGCCCGGGAGACTGGCGATGGCAACGGCCATCGCGCCTCTCCGTGGCCGCTTCGTTCGTTCCGCATCCGCAGGAACCGGCTACGCAGCCGGACCGTGCTCCTGCACGGTCCGTATCGACGATCCCGATCCCGGTCTCCTGGAGAAACACGATGACCCGTCCCGCCTCGGCACTCCGCCGCCTGCTGTCCTTCCGTTCCGCCCGTCGTGCATGGGGTGCCGCCGCCACGGCTGCGGCGCTGCTCGCGGCGCCCGCCGTTCACGCGGCGGCGCCGCTGAAGATCGGCTACAGCGACTGGCCCGGCTGGGTCGCGTTCCAGGTCGCGCTCGACAAGGGCTGGTTCAAGGAGGCCGGCGTCGACGTCGATTTCGAATGGTTCGATTACTCGGCGTCGCTCGACGCGTTTTCCGCGGGCAAGCTCGACGCGGTCGCGGCAACCAACGGCGATGCGCTCGTGACGGGCGCATCCGGCGCGAAGAACGTGATGATCCTGCTGACCGACTATTCCGCCGGTAACGACATGATCATCGCGAAGCCGCCGCTGCGCAGCGTCGAGGGGCTGAAGGGCAAGAAGGTCGGCGTCGAGCTCGGCCTCGTCGATCACCTGTTGCTCGAAACCGCGCTGCAAAAGCACGGATTGAAGGATGGCGACGTGACGCTGGTCAATGCGAAGACCAACGAACTGCCGCAGGTGCTCGGCTCGTCGACCGATGTCGCCGCCGTCGCCGCATGGCAGCCGAACGCGAACGAGGCGTTGAAGCGCGCGCCGGGCGCACGCGCGATCTTCACGTCGGCCGACGCGCCGGGGCTGATCTACGATGCGATCACGGTCGCGCCTGCGAGCCTCGCCGCGCGCCGGGCCGACTGGGCCAAGGTGATCAAGGTGTGGTACCGCTGCGTCGCGTACATCAACGACCCGAAGACGCAGGCAGATGCGGTCAGGATCATGTCCGCGCGCGTCGGGCTCACGCCGGAACAATACCTCCCGCTGCTGAAAGGCACGCACCTGCTCGACGAAGCGGCCGCGAAGCGTGCGTTCCGCAAGGGCGACGGTCTCGATTCGATCTATGGCTCGACGCGCAACGCGAATGCGTTCAACGTGCGCAACGGCGTGTACAAGCAGTCGCAGAATATCGATGCGTATATCGATCCGCGATTCGGGATGTCGAACTGACCGTTGCGTGCGGTCGGACCTTTGACGGCTCTGTCAGGCTGGCGAGGCGCCTCCCCGGTTCATCGAGCACGGGGAGGCGCATTTTCGAGGATGTCGAGGCAGGCGTCACCAGTCAGCGGTGCTTGCGCAGCTGATCGCACGCTTCACCGGTCGCGTGTTCTGCAATCCGAAGATTGGTCGGCGCTTCGATCGGGATCCCGTGACTTTTACCGCCACGAAATCCCCCCTTTCCCAAGCCCGCCTCTTTTCCATCATTTCGCTCATTCTCCTCGATCGTTTCTCAAACAAAAATTGATTGATTTGGCGAAACCGCATTCGCATACTGCGCAAGCTTCGTTCGCAATGCGTTGTCGTTGTCCTGAATCGGTCCCGACGCGCTGTGCCAGCGGCAAGCGGGATCGATATCGCGCGGTTTCCACTCTCTCGATGGAGAAACGTCATGGGCGTTACCGTCATTCCCCGGCTGCTCGGCCTGAAGGACGAGAAGAAGATTGCCACCACCGTTGGTGAAGCCCGGTTGAGCGGGATCAACTACCGGCATCCCGATTCAGCGCTGGTGTCCTATCCCGTCGCCGCCGCCGCGCCGTTGGGTACGCTGCCCGCCGGCAACTACAGGATCGCCATCGTCGGCGGCGGAGCAGGCGGCATTGCCGCACTCTACGAACTGGGCCGGCTCGCGGCGACACTGCCGGCAGGAAGCGGCATCGACGTGCAGATCTACGAAGCCGATCCCGATTCGTTTCTTCATGACCGGCCGGGAATCAAGGCGATCAAGGTACGCGGGCTCAAGGCCGGAAGAGTGTCGGCGGCGCTCGTTCACAACGGCGATCCCGCCGGCGGCGACACCATTTACGAAGTAGGCGCGATGCGCTTTCCGGAAATCGCCGGATTGACCTGGCATTATGCGTCCGCCGCATTCGGGGACGCGGCACCGATCAAGGTATTTCCGAATCCCGGCAAGGTGCCGACCGAATTCGTGTTCGGCAATCGGGTCGATCGTTATGTCGGGAGCGATCCGAAAGACTGGGAAGATCCGGATTCGCCGACGTTGAAGGTACTGGGTGTCGTCGCCGGCGGGCTGGCGGGCAACCCGCAAGGCGAGAATGTCGCGATGTATCCGATCGCCAATGTGGATCCGGCCAAGATCGCGGCGATCCTGAATGCGGCTACGCCGCCGGCCGATGCCCTCGAGCGGATTCAGACGAAGTACTGGCCCGAGTTCATCGCGCAATACGATGGCCTGACGCTCGGTGCGGCCGTCCGCGAAATCGTGACGGTTGCGTTCGAGAAGGGAACGCTGCCGCCGGTCGACGGTGTGCTCGACGTCGATGAATCGATCAGCTACTACGTCGAACTGTTCGGCCGCTTCGGCTTCGGCACCGGCGGCTTCAAGCCGCTGTACAACATCTCGCTGGTCGAGATGATGCGGCTGATCCTCTGGGACTATTCGAACGAATACACGCTGCCGGTCACGGAAAACGTCGAGTTCATCCGGAATCTGTTCCTCAAGGCCCAGGACGTCGGCGCCGGCAAGCTGGCCGTCCAGGTTCGTCAGGAACGCGTCGCGAACGCCTGTCATTCCGGCACCGCGTCGGCGCGCGCACAACTGCTGTCATACGACAGCCATAACGCCGTCCATTCCGAAGCCTACGATTTCGTGATCCTCGCCGTCCCGCACGATCAGTTGACACCGATCGTCAGCCGCAGCGGCTTCGAACATGCCGCCAGCCAGAATCTGGGGGACGCGGGCCTGGGCCTCGAAACGCATACGTACAACCAGGTCTATCCGCCGCTGCTGCTGAGCGATAGCAGCCCCGCTGCGAACGCCCGGATCGTCACGGCGATCGGCCAGCTTCACATGGCGCGCTCGTCGAAGGTGTTCGCCACCGTCAAGACCGCCGCGCTCGACCAGCCGTGGGTCCCGCAATGGCGCGGCGAACCGATCAAGGCCGTCGTCTCCGACAGCGGCCTCGCGGCGAGCTACGTGGTACCGAGCCCCATCGTCGAAGACGGCCAGGCGCCCGAGTATTCGAGCCTGCTCGCCAGCTACACGTGGGAGGACGATTCGACCCGGCTTCAGCACGATTTCGGGTTGTATCCGCAAAACCCGGCAACCGAGACCGGTACGGCGGACGGGATGTACCGGACGATGGTGAATCGCGCGTATCGGTACGTGAAGTATGCGGGCGCGTCGAACGCACAACCGTGGTGGTTCTATCGGCTGCTCGCGGAAGCACGCACGGCGGACCGCTTTGTCTTCGACTGGACGACCAACAAGACGGCCGGCGGCTTCAAGCTCGACATGACGGGCGACCATCACCAGAGCAACCTGTGCTTCCGGTATCACACGCATGCGCTCGCCGCGTCGCTCGACAACCGCTTCTTCATCGCCAGCGACAGCTACAGCCACCTCGGCGGCTGGCTCGAAGGCGCGTTCATGAGCGCACTGAATGCGGTGGCGGGCCTGATCGTGCGCGCCAATCGCGGCGACGTGAGCGCGCTGTCCACTGAGGCACGTCCGCTCGTGATCGGTTTGCGGCCCGTCGTGAAGGTCCCCGCAGCGGAGCTGGCCACCAGCCAGTAATTCGCGAACGAGGAGACGCGCGCGTCGCGCGTCATCATGCGCCCGCCGTCCGGCGGGCGCGTTTCACATCGATCGAAACAGGGGCGCGCGGCCGGACGGCGGAATCGGTGTATCCGGATTAACGCTCGCTCACCTTCACGCGCGGCAGCCATTCCGCCTCGGCACCCTGCGTGCCTTTCAATTGGGCGGGAATCGCGTCTTGCACTTGCGCGTCGTAGCGGCGTACCGCCTCGGTGTCGAGATGACGGCCGTCGAACGTCGACTGGCGACGGGTAATCATGTTGATGCGAAGGCGTTTTGCCGCCATGGTCGGTCTTCCTTGAAAAATCGGCACCCCGCCAACTGGCGAAGTGCAATAGATGTACGTGAGAAAGATGTCGCCAAGATGACGTGATGTGAAACGCACGTCTCCCGCCATCCTACGGCGGCTGCGCATGCACCGCAATGACCTCGAGCAAGCATCGCAGTTCACTTCTCCGCGATCCGCTTGCCGTCCGGCTTGATGGGTCGTTTCAAAGAAGGCACTCGAGGCGCGCCGCACGATCGACACGCTCCGCACTGGGCGCAGCGTCGAGGTACAACGGGTCGAAGGCCTGCCGGACGTGACGCCGTTCAACTTCGACCGCATCTGACCTCGCAGGCCGGGCCGTGATCGGGCCGCCGTTATAATCGGTGCGACTCTACGGCGGCCGCGCGTGTCGGCTGCCGGCTACACGCCGGGATGATTTCCCTTTCGGGCGCGACGCGCTCGAGGATTCCTTTCTCCCCGAGCGTGAAGCGCCTTGCGCCATTCCCCGCGCCTGCCATTCATGCTCAGCGAGGCAATGGATGGTGACTGCGCGAGTTGCTTCAAATATGACGGTTTCCCGTGCTGCCACCGGGTTCACGGGGATCCTCGACAAAAAGACAGAGGGCCTCGCCGATGCCGGTTTCCACTGGTTTTGACCGCAATGCATTCAGGGCGTATCCGCTGGACGGCGCGCTGCTGCGCTTTCACCCCGCGACAGGAACGCACGTCCGGATCGAGAGCGCGGCGACCCGCCACTTGCGGCGCCTCGCACCCCGGGTCGTGATGTTCGGGATAACGAACAAGTGCAATCTGTCCTGCGACTTCTGCTCGCGTGATGTGCGGCGCGACAGCGCCTGGTCCGTCCAGTCGGCCGCCGGCGTCCTTCGCGGCCTCGCCGCGGCAGGCACGCTGGAAGTCGCCTTCGGCGGCGGAGAGCCGTTCGCGTTCCGTGGATTCGCCGAGCTGATCGACATCCTCCATCACACCACGCCGCTTGCACTGAACGTCACGACCAATGGAACGCTGATCCGGCGCAACACGTTCGCGCCCTACGCGGGCCGCTTCGGCCAGGTCCGCGTCTCGCTCTACGACGATGTGCGCTGGCGCGACGCGGGCACGGTCCTGTCGGAATACGGGCAAAGGTGGGGCGCCAACCTGATCGTCGACGACGCCGTGCTGCCGGGCCTCCCCGCCCTGCTGGCCGAACTGGCCGCGCTGGGTTGTCAGGATGTCTCGTTGCTGTCCTACATCGGCCCCGATTTGCGCAGGCACCTTTCGCCGAGGGGGCGCGCGCAGCTCGCGGCTATCGTGCAGGATTCGCCGATCGCCTGCCGCCTGTCGGTGTGCTTCGGCGACGCGGTGCCCGTATCCAGATTGTTCGACGGAGCCGATGGCAGTGGCGACTGCGGCGCGGGGCTGGACTTCGTCTCCATCACGCCCGATCAACGCATGCAGGGCTGTTCGTTCCAGGACGGCGGCCTGCCTGCCGCCAGTGCGGAGGACATCCTGCACGGGTGGCGCAACGCGCGTGCGCATCTCGAGCAGCCCAGTGCGCGGCGCGGTTGTGCACGTCGCGGCGCAGATGCCGGTCGAACCCGGTCAACGCCGCCGGTCAGCGTGTGGCAGGCCTTCTCCGGCAACAACAGTGGTGAGTGCGTGATGGTCGCAAAATTCGAGACCATCGCGGATGCGGACGCCTACCTCGCACAACTGCTGCCGTCATGGGCGCCCGATGCCGAGTATTCGTCCGAGTGGAAGCGCCTGTTCAAGGAGGAAGCGGTCGCGGGGCCGGGCTTGTCGGGCGGAGGGTCGCCCCGCGAGCTGGCGGCGATCGGCCGCTCGGTGATCGCAACGGGATACGAGGCGGACGACCTGTTTCCGGAATTGCGTGCGCTGGCCTGGAAGAAAGGCGCATACGTGGTGCCCGGCGGCATCCACGCCCACGACGTGTTCCTGCTGGCCGCGGTGCGTGCGTCAGGCGCGGATGACGCACGCGATCTGGCCGCCCGGAAGCCCCATCCCGCCGCCAGGACCTGGCTGCATGGAGAGGTCGTCCTCGTCACGCTCGAGCTGCAGGGTGACGGCGCGCCAGGTGAACTCGTCGAGATCCGGCAACTGCTCACCGGCTATTGCGCCGGTCGCCCGCTCGCCGCGGAACTCGTGTTCGACGACATCGACGACGCGGCCATGCTGTCGGTCAAGAAGCGGCTCGGCGCGGAAATCGGTAGAACGCCAAGGCTTGCGCTGCATTTCGGCTCGCGTGAGGATTCCGGCGAGCGGGCGGTTCGATTCGCGCAAATGATCGCGGAAGGCCAGACCAACGTCGCCGGCACGTGTGTCCTGGTATCGGGAATCGAGCGGCGCAAGCGGCTCGCGGTGCTCGCCTATCGGCAAGGTGCGCATGTCGGCGCCATCGACGGCCCGGAAGTGCGCGTCAGCGCCTATTTTTTCGTGCGTGATGTCACCCCTCGGAAAGGCCGGCGCGCGGAACCCGGCGAGATCGATATCGGCCTGGTTCGCGAAGCGCTTCACCAGCGGTTTCCGGGCGGCGTTCGCATCGATGTCAAGGCGGGATATCGCCGGGGTATGGCCTTCGTGACCATCGTCACCGCGGACCCCGGATACGCTTTCGGGCAACTCGAGCAGCTTGCGGCGTCGTTCGATGCGAGGCTCAGCATCGGGGTGCACGAGGTCGATCCGCTGGCGTTTGCCATTCGACGCGTGATCGCGGACGTGCATTCCTGACCTTCAACGCAACCCGCCCGGCGCGCGCAATCGTCATCCCGGAATGCACGTTTTCGGCCGTCGATCGATCCGGGTATCGCGCAGTCCGGTCACGTCGCCGTCGCTCACGCCCGCCTGCCCGTCGACTGCGCAGCCAGCGCGGCCCGCTCGATCCAGCGAATGGCCGGCGCATCGTGCTCGCCCGGCGCGGGCTTGCCGATCAGGAAGCCCTGCACCTCGCGGCAGCCGGCATCCGTGATGCACGCCAGTTGCTCCTCCGTCTCGACGCCTTCCGCGACGGTCGTCACACCGAGGCGCTTGCCGAGATCGGCCACCGCGCACACGACGGCCGCGCAGTCCGGTCGCGAGATCGCATCGCGCACGAAGCTGCCGTCGATCTTGATCTTGTCGAACGGAAACGCGCGCAGATGCGCGAGCGACGAGAAGCCCGTGCCGAAATCGTCGAGGGCGACGCGCACGCCCATCGAACGCAGCGCGCGCAGGTCCGCGATCGCCTTGCCCTCGTCATGCAGCAGCGCGGTTTCCGTCACCTCGATTTCCAGCCGGTCGGGCGTGAGGCCCGCGCCGGCCAGCGCCGCCGCGAAGGCCGGCACGATCGTGCCGTGGCCGAGCTGCGCCGCCGACACGTTCACGGCGACGCGCGCGCCGTCCGGCCAGCGCGCCGCCTCCCGGCAGGCATGGTCGAGCACGAAGCGGCCGAGCCGGTCGATCAGGCCGCCGCGCTCGGCCACCGGAATGAAGTAGCCCGGCGAAATCCAGCCGGCGCGCGGGTGATGCCAGCGCAGCAGGGCCTCCCGCGCCGTCACCTTGCGAGTCCGGACATCGACGATCGGCTGGTAGAACACGTACAGCCCCTGGTTCTCGTCCAGCGCGACGCGCAGCTTCGATTCGAGCGCGATCCGCTCCTGCGCGCTCGTTTCCATGTCCGGCGAGAACATCCGGTACGTACCCTTCCCGGCTTTCTTGGCCGCATAGAGCGCCATGTCCGCGCGTGACAGCAGCACGCCGGCGTCGTTGCCGTGATGCGGCGCCAGCACGCAGCCGATCGATGCGCCGATGCGGAACTGCCGCTCGGGCGACGGCGCATAGGGCGCGACGAGCGTGTCGACGAGCCGCGCGGCCGCGCCCATCGCGCCATCCGCGTCGGTGTCGCGCAGCAGCACCGCGAATTCGTCGCCGCCGATGCGCCCGAACATCGTCCTCGCTTCCGGGCACTGCCCGCGAAGGCGTTCCGCGACCTGGCGCAGCACCTCGTCGCCCGCCGAATGCCCGCACGCGTCGTTGATCAGCTTGAAGCCGTCGAGGTCGATGAAGAGCAGCCCGAGCGTCTTGTCCGAGCGGCGCAGGCTCGCGTCGAATTCGGCGAGGAAGGTCGCGCGGTTCGGCAGGCCGGTGAGCGAATCGTGATGCGCGAGCTGGTGGATGCGCGCTTCCGCCTCGGCCTGCTGCGTGACGATCGACCACGACAGCATCGGGCCGATGTAGCGCCCCTCGGCATCGCGCACCGCCGAGACCTGGAGGTCGAGCACTTCCGGCCCGAGCCGCACGCGGCCGCGATGCGGCAGGTTCGCCGGATCGGCGAGCAGGCGGCGCTGGTGCTGCGGGTGCGGATGGAAGAAGTCGATCGACGCGCCGAGCGCATCGTCCGCGCGGATCGGCAGCAAATGCTCGATCGAGCGCAGCAGGTTTCGCGACGCCGTGTTCAGGTAGTTGATGCGGAACGTCTCCGGGTCGGCCGTCATCACGGCCACCGGCATGTCGTCGATCATCCGCATCAGCCGCGTCTGCGCCTGCTCGCGCATCCGCGATTCGGCCTGCGCGTCGACGGTACGCACGAAGCCCCGGTAGTTGACCGAGATGACGGCGATCAGCGCGGCCGACACGAAAGCCATGTTGACCGCGGTGGCGACGAGCGTCGGCTGGCCCGTCGAGAGGAAGAACGCGATGAACGCGGCGTTGACGATCACGGCCACGATCAGCGCGGCCGTGCGCAGGTACATCAGGCTGAAGATGCAGCCGATCACCGTGATCGCCATGTAGAACGCGACCTGGGCCTTTTGCCACGCGTCGCCGTACGGGAACAGCAGCAGCGCCCAGAGGGTGAACGTCACCGCGATCGGGATCACCAGCCAGTTCGTCATCGTGAGCGCACGCGACACGGTGTCCGGCGTCGGCTCCACCAGCCGCGCGCGGCGCCAGTGCAGCAGCCGCGCGAGCGACACGAGCGTCATCCCGGCCGGCATCGCGACCGACAGCCACCACGGCGTGCTGCGCAGGTGCGTGACGGCGAGGCTCCAGGTGCTCGAGACGAGGATCAGGTACATCACCGGGAGCTGGCCGGCGAATACCCGGAATTGCGCCGCGAGCAGGTCCGGGTTCCGGGCCGGCGCCGCGATGCTTGCCAGTCTGACCATCCGTGCGTAGTGGGTTTTCATGTGAGCCTGCCTGCTGCAACCTGCGTTCGGATTGCCGTATCCGGCGTTGTCGCTTACCGGCGCGGGCCCGGATCCATCTCGGCCGTGACGGCCGATCCGGACGCGGGAACCGTCGCGCTGGCGCGGTTGCTGCCGGTCAGCGCGATCTGCCCGCTGCCGACAATCTCGTTGAGTGGTGCGGGCCTGCCGAGCAGGAAGCCCTGCGCTTCGTCGCAGCCTTCGTCGGCCAGCAGCACGAGCTGGTCGCGCGTCTCGATGCCTTCGGCCAGGATCGGAATGCCCAGGCTCTTGCCGAGCGCGAGCACGGCGCGGATGATCGCGCGATCCTGCGGTTTCGCTTCCGCGTCCGCGACGAACGACTGGTCGAGCTTGATGCGGTCGAACGGGAACGAGCGCAGCGTGTCGAGCGACGAATAGCCGGTACCGAAATCGTCGAGCGCGATGCTCACGCCCAGCGCCTTGATCTGCCGCAGCGTATCCAGCGCGCGCTCGCGGCCGGCAAAGATCGTCGATTCGGTCAGCTCCAGCTGCAGGCGCGACGCCGGCAGGCCGGTTTCCTCGAGCACGTCCGCCACGAGCGCCGTCAGGTCCGCGTGCATGAACTGCACGGCCGATACGTTCACCGAGACCGTATAGGGCGGCTCCCACGTGGCCGCGCGCGCGCATGCCTCGCGCAGCACCCACGCGCCGATCTCCAGGATCACGCCGTTCTCCTCTGCGAGCGGAATGAACTCGGTGGGCGGTATCGTGCCGAGCGTCGCATGCTGCCAGCGCAGCAGCGCCTCGTAGCCGCGGATCTCGCCGGTCGTCAGCGACGTCTGCACCTGGTAGTGGATGCTCAGCTGGTTGTCGGCCACCGCGCGGCGCAGGTCGGCCGCGAGGCTGCGGCGCGCCCGGACGATCAGGTCCATCGCCGGCTCGTAGAAGCAGATCGATTGCGCGACGCTGCCCTTCGCACGGTACATCGCGAGGTCCGCGTTGTTGATAAGGATCGCCTTGGTGGCTGCGTCGTCCGGGTAGATGGCCACACCGAAGCTCGCGCCCGGCACGACCTCGTAGTCGTCCAGCCTGACCGGCTTGTAGAGCGCGGGCTCGAGCCGTTCGAGCAGGTCCATCAGGCGTGCGTCGTCGCCCATCCGGCAAAGTGCCGCGAATTCGTCGCCGCCGATGCGGGCGACGAATTCGCCTTCGCGCAGCAGGTTCGACATGCGCCGCGCGAGGATGCGCAGCACCTCGTCGCCGGCGTGGTGGCCGCGCAGGTCGTTGATTTCCTTGAAGCGGTTCAGGTCGATGCCGATCAGCGCGAGCTTCGTGCCCTGCTCTTGCGCCAGCGCGATTTCGAGGTCCAGCCGCTCGTTGAAGCTCGCCCGGTTCGGCAGGCCGGTCAGCATGTCGCTCAATGCCAGCCGGCGCAGGTGCTCGAGCGATTCGGCCCGCACGTTGCTGTCGATCACGTAGCTCACGAGCCCCGTGCAGACGATCACGAGCGACGTACCCGCGACCGCCAGCGCCAGCGGACGCAGCGTGTTCACGTCGGTCCACGCGCCGTCGAGCGTCAGCGGCGTGATGCGCAGCGCGGACATCCCGGTGAAATGCAGCGCGAGGATCGCCAGCGACAGCACGCCGGCCATCTGGTTGACCGCGTGCGGCGACGGCCGCAGCGCGAGGTGCAGCGCGAGCGCCGCGAGGGTCATCGCCAGCAACACCGACGCGACCAGGTAGCCGATGTCCCACGACACGATGCCCTCGACCCGCCACGCGAGCATGCCGGTGTAATGCATCAGCACGATCGCGACGCCGACGATCGCGCCGCCGAGCGCGGGCGCGATCCTGACGATGCGGCAGGTCGTGAGCGCGAAGCCGATCGTGCTGCCGCCGACCGCGATGAGCAGCGACACGAGCGTGAGCGGCAGGTCGAATTGCACGGGCGCGCCGGCGTCGAAGCCGAGCATCGCGATGAAGTGCGTGCACCAGATCGCCACGCCGGCCGAAATGGCCGTCAGCACCTGCCAGCCGAACCGCTGCGTGCCGGAGGTGTTCACCGTGCGCTGGAACAGGCGCGCGGTGACCCACGAGCCGGCCCCGCACAACAGCGCGGCAAGCAGGACCAGCCAGTGATTGTGCCGTTGAACGATGCACCCTAAAACTGTCGCCAAAACCTTTCTTCCCCTATCCGTCGCATGCGTGGATGCCGTTCCCGATCGAAACCGCGGGGCGATGCCGCTTCGATCAGGCGCGCCTTCCGGATATCGGCATGCGATGAATAAACTGAACGCCGCGCGGCGGCACGCAAACGATTGCCCGGAAGATATTTTTTCTGGGAAAAGTGCCGGAACGAGACGGGGCGGGATATCGAAGGATCGGCCGATGGTTTGCCGATCGACCGACGGGTGTGGGCGATGGGTGATACGGCCGGATTCCGCCGCGTTTCACCGTCAGGTTTCTTCCGGGTTCGTCACGGATGGCCAGGGAACGCGGCGCGGTTATCGAGGAAGGTGCGGCAGGCGCAACCATGTCGGCACGAAGTGCCGAAGAACGGGATAGGTGGCTGGCGAGATAAAAACCGGATTCCAGAGATCGACCGCCCGCAATTGCAGGCGGTCGATCAACACGCGTCCGTCATTTGCCCGGGCGTCGCGTGGCCTCGATCGGCTCTCCGTTCTCCGACACGAAATGCCACCACGCGATCGATCCTCGGGCATTCAACGCACTGGCACAAACGCCATCAATTCACCCCGACCGCGCTCCATGCGCGAGCGACCGTCGCGCTTTCGGCCGAATTCGCGCCGTACAGGTCGTTCGCCGCCTGGATCGACGCACGCCGCGCGTTCGGGTAGCTGGAGTTCGCGTTCAGATACACGGTCAGCGTCCGGTACCAGATCTTGCCGGCTTTCTCGCGGCCCAACCCGGTGAAGGTCGTGTCGCCGTTGCAGACCAGTTTCGCCTTCGTCAGGCCGGTATCGGTCGACGGCACCGTCGGGCCTTCCGCCAGCAGGTAGAAAAGGCGGTTGCCGACGCCCGACGTGAAATGCGGATCGTGGCGCGGATTCGACCACGAGAATCCGCCGGACGGGTAACAGCTGAACGACCTGCCATCGAGATCCTGCTTGTACATCTTGCGCAGGCCGCCGCTCACCACGCGCGCACCGATCACGTAGTTGCCGGGATCGTTCGGGTTGTTCGCGTAGTACTTGACGAGCGTGCCGAAAATGTCGGAAGTCGCTTCGTTCAGCCCGCCCGCGTCGCCCGAATAGTTCAGGTTCGCCGTGGCCTCGGTCACGCCGTGGCTCATCTCGTGTCCGGCCACGTCGACCGACACGACCGGCTTCGGCAGGCTCGTGCCGGGCTGGCCGTCGCCGTACACCATGATGTGCGACGGCATCCATGCCGCGTTCGCGCCGGTCGTGCCGCTGCCGGTGTCGAACACCACGTGCGCGAAACTCTTCACGCCGCGCCCGTCGTTGAAGATACCGTTGCGGTTGTGCGTCGTCTTGTAGTAATCCCAAGTTAACGCCAGACCGTAATCGATGTCGGCGGCGACGGTCTGCCGGTCGGTGGTCGCGTTGTTGCCCCACACGTTCGTGCTGCTCGTGAAGATCGGCAGGTCGGTCGCCTGCTCGACGTCCTCCGCGATCAGTCCGCGACCGTCGTACACAGAGCCGCCGCCGCGATTCGGATCGAGCATCCGGTATGCGTTCGTGCCTGTCTGGTCGGTGGTCAGCGTCAGGTTGCCGTAGTACAGCGAGCGGCCGGTGCCGGTCGCGGCGGCGGTCTTGATCAGGTCCTGCGCATCGAGCACGGCGCCCGTGCGTGCGTCGACGTAGTACAGCACCGCATCGCCGTGCACGTCGTTCGACTTGCCGTATACGCGCACTGCATAGGCCAGCGTCGGCGTGACGTCGCGTGCGAACACCACGAGTTCCGCGTCGTCGACGCGGCGCACGTCCGAGTTGAAACGCGCGGTCGCGATGCGCTTGACCCTGGCGTTGCCGATGTCGGGCGCGTTGCGTATCACGGAGCGGTTTCCGACCTTGCCGATCGTGCCGGCGAGATTGATCGGCGCGAGCTGGGTCACGCTCGCCTGCTTCAACTGCCCCTTGCTCGAATGGACGACCACGTCACCGCCGATCACGGGCAGGCCCGCGTAGAAGCGGTCGAAACGCACGTGCTCGGTGCCGTCGGGATCGACGATCACGTCGCGCACCTCGAATTGATCGCCGTCCGTCGGCGCACTCGCCTGCGGCCCTGCGAACTTCAACGTGCGTGCTGCGCCGCCAGCGGCCAGACTGAAGGCGGACGGGTTCTGCTGGATCAGTTGCAGTGCCTTGTCGACCGTGGCCGACTGGTCGCCGGCCTGGGCAAAAGCACTGAGACTCGCGACGGTAATCGCGGTGATGGACAGCAGGCGAGACAGTTTCTTCATGTAATCCCCCGGTTATGTATGGGTGATGTTCGAGGAATGCATCAAGTACAGACTTTGATCCAGGACATGTCACGAACTGCAGAGGGATGCTAGAAGGTCATTTTTATAATTACAAGATATTTTCTGACAGGTTAATATTTTCTGTCGGCGATGTTAATCGAGTCATGATTTGGTGAGAAATCTGAAATGATCTCGTCGGCTACGATGCCGGTTTCGGCAACGCCGCATCGGCGGAATGTGCGTGACGGGCCCGCCGTTACTGGGGAAAGGCGTGCGTGGCGCGGGTCGGGCGGGATGGAGGGTGTGAAGCTCGAGGTAGCGCGGCAGATGCTATTTGCTTTATTAAATATTGATTTTGATTATTGCCATTCCGGGCGCGCCGCCGGGATTTTTAATGCCCCTGCGATTCTCGCCCTTGATGACACTGCCTTTTAATTCGTAGTAAAAGCCTCGCGAATGACGCGCGAGAACAAGTTTTCTACGAATCTTTTGTTTGAGCGGTACGGCTCAGCCGGCAGCATGAGTGCGTCACACTGCCTCTTGTATCGCCCTATCCGCGCAGCGTGACGCGGATGCGCGGCCGCACGCCGCTGTTTTCGCGAGAGATGCATACGGCCGATGGACCATCCGTCGACGTCGGCCGCCTACCTGCCCCGCACCTTGACCTGCACCACCAGCCACGTCAGCGCCCCCAGCACGAATACAGCGAGCGTCCACGTGCCGCCATGGTGCTGCAGCACCGCAGCCGTCGCGGCGATGCCCGCCAGTCCCTGCTGCAGGAAACCGCACAAGGCCATCGCATGCGCGCCGTGTTCATGCGCATCGCTGACGGCGGTCGCCATGCTGTTCGGAAACAGCACCGCCTGGCCGAAGATCGCCAGGCAATACAGCGCGATGAAGATCCACAGGCCGGAGAAATGGGTCAGCAGGCCGCTCAGCCACGACACCAGCATCAACGTGGTTGCGAACGCAAGCAACGCGGCGCCGGCATGCATCAGCCGGGCGCCGCCATGCCGTCTCACGAGACGGTTGACCAGCATCGCCCCGCTGAAATAGGCCACGCCGAGCAGCAGGCCGATACTGCCGAAGCTCGTCACGGCCAGCTTGAAATGTTCCTGGAACACGAACGGGCTCACCTCCTGCAAGGTGACGGTCGTCGCGAACCCCAATCCGCCCGCGCAGGCTGGCCACAGGAAGCCCGGGCGCCGCAGCAGGAGCCAGTAGGTACCGGCCAGGCCCGACGGTTTGGCGGCTCGGCTTCCCGCCTTCAACGGCAACGCGTACGACAACGCGATCGACAGCGCGGCGACGACGGCCATCAGCACGAAACCCGTTTGCCAATGACTGTATCGGCCGATGAGCCCGCCGATGAACTGGCCGCCGCCCAGGGCCGTGATGAAGGCGATCGACAACACGGAGAGGCGTCGCGCCAGTTCGTCGCCGCGCCATTTGTCGCGGACGATGATTCGGGCGATGATCGCCGCGCCGCCGCCGCCGATGCCCTGGATGGCACGCAACACGAGCAGCGCCGGTGCGACCGTGCAGCCGGCGAGCAGCAGGCTGCTGCCAATGAACAGCAGCAGCGAAATCAGCAGCGGGCCGCGCCGGCCCCAGCGTTCCGCGGCAGCGCCCCAGAATGGCACCGGCAGCGCGGCACCGATCACATAGGCGGAGATGGATAACTCGGCGCCGCCTTGCGTCATCTTCAACTCGCGCATGACGACAGGCAGCGACGGCAGGTACACCGTCGTCGCCATTTGCGCCATGAATACGACCAGGCACGCCAGTGCCATCAGGGAAGCAGCCGACGCCGCAGGTTCGCACGGCGCACCGGCGGCAAGAACGGGTTTGTCGCTCATGCCAGCCCTCGATCCGGTCGGAACGCGCACCCGGTCGTTGCCCATTCGAGCGCACATGACGGGCTCCCGTCGCGGGCGCTATCCGCGTACATGCGCGTCTGAAATCCGGGTTCGGTCGCCATCGTTTCTCTCACGTTATTTTTTTCGGGGTTTGCCGCGGTTGTGGGCGGCAGGACTGAAGCGGCTGATTGTACAAAGGTGCGGGAAACGAATGGTAGACGCCGAATTCAAATGACCGTTGCGGAGCGGCGAGGGGCTCCCGGCTCCGCCCGCCCCGACAATGCAGGAAGTGTGGTGGGGCAAGCAGGGCCATGGCCGATATTCAATGACGAACCGCAGCCGAGCGACCGCTTCGTGCATGAGGCACAATAGCCGGCTTCAACATTCAACCGCGATCAAACCCATGCGCTTCGTCGTCGTTGGAACCAGCGGAGCGGGGAAATCCACCTTTTCCAGCGCACTGGCGGTGGCAGCAGGCTGCCCGTACATCGAGCTGGATCGACTCTACTGGGGCCCCGACTGGACTGCCGTGCCGCCGGAACAGTTCGAGCGCGCCGTGCTGGCCGCGACGGCCGGCGACCGATGGGTCGCCGACGGGAACTACAGCGCCGTGCGCGACGTGCTCTGGTCGAGAGCCACTCACGTGATCTGGCTCAACTTCGGGCGGCGGACGGTGTTCTCCCGCGTGCTCTGGCGCACGTTGAGCCGCGGGCTCATGCGCACCGAACTTTCGCACGGCAACCGCGAGTCGCTGCGGATGGCATTTTCGCGAGAGTCGGTGCTGCTGTGGTCGTACACCACGTTCGCCAGGAATCGTGTCAAGTTCGCCGGCCTGCGTGACGACCCGAAATACGCGCATCTGCACTGGACGGAGATCACCCTGCCTTCGCGCACCCGCGCGGTCATCGACATGCTGGTTCGCGCCGGCGGTTGAGCGCGGCGCGACGCGCGTTTGCGGCGATGCGAATTCACTTCACGGCCGCATTGCCTCCGTCGGCGAACAGGGCCGAGCCGGTAACGAAACTGGCCATCGGGCTCGCCAGAAACAGCGCCGCGGATGCGATCTCGTCGGGGCGGGCGATGCGCTTCATCGCGTGGAGCCCGGCCGCCCATTCCTTCTGCTCACGGTCTCCCCCCATCGCGGTGTCCACACCGCCCGGCAACAGTGCGTTTGCCCGAATCCCCCGTGCCGCGTAGTCCGCGGTGATGCCCTTCACCAGTCCCATCAAGCCGGCCTTGGACGCACCATACGCGGACATGCCGGGTAGCCCGACGCTGGTTCCGACGAAGCTGGACGTGAAGACGATCGAGCCGCCTCCGCGTTCGAGCATCGCGGGAATCTGGTTGCTTGCGCCCAGGAAGGCGGCCGTCAGATTGGTAGACAGCGTGTGCTGCCAATCGTCGAGCGAGATGTCCGCGAGCGGTTTGAGCGGCCCGACGGTTCCCGCGTTGTTGATCGCGATGTCGAGACCGCCGAACTCGCGCAGGGCTGTCGCGACGAGCCTTCGATGCGTATCGACGTGACAGACGTCGCCGGCGCAGGCGAACGCCTGCCCGCCGTGACGACGAATCTCGCTGGCCACCTGATTCAACGCGGATTCGCTTCGCGCGCCCAATACGATTGACGCGCCATGCGCCGCGAACATCAATGCGATCGCCCGGCCGATTCCGGTGGAGGCACCGGTGACGATGGCGACTTTCCCGTCGAGTAAGGTCATCTTCTTCACATCCCGTGAGTGAGGTCAGTCACGGCAATGTAGGCGACCGTTTGCAGGCAGACACTCCGTTTCTTGCTGTTGAAATCCGGTGCAACGGCATCGCGGGTGGTGCGGCACGGCCATGTCGCGCGCTGCGGCGATCTGCACGTGATGGAGATGCGCAGCCTTCCCGACCTGCACGGTCATTGAAACGGCGGCCCGCGCCGGCACCCGAACGCGGTATGACGCTTGCCGGCGTCAGTCGTCGAACGTGCCTTGATATTCCGGCGCGGCATCCGCGCGCGTGTTCAGCTCGAACATCACGCCGCCCGGCGCGCGGCAGAAGAAACGCGAACCGCGCCCGTTGTTGAAGACGTCCGTCACCATCTCGACGCCCTCTTCCCTGAAGCGTTCGAACAACGTGCGAACGGCATCGAGGCTCGGCAGTTCGAACCCGACGTGGAAATTCGTCGGCCACGCGGTCTCATCGTCGCCGGCGTGATCGATCACTACGTCGAAGCCCGGGCGCTTGAGGATCCAGGATTTGTCCCAGCTTCCCGCGATCGTGAAGCCGAGATGCCGCTCGAAGAATCGGGCCGTCGCCAGTGTGTCGGCGGAGGGGAAGCTCAGGTGATTGAGCTTCATGGTTTGCGTCATGGCAGTCATTGCGAGTCTCCGTCATGCGTCGATCGGCGGAGGCCCCATGCCGTTCCGCCCGACGCACCCAGAATACGAGCCGCGGCTCGCATTCGACAATTCGCATTCGCCGCCTGGCTCGACAGCGCGCGAACCCGCGAGAAATCGCGGATCGGGGCGCGGTTGCGAGCGCTGCGGATCGCGCCATTCGCATTTGTCCGTGATTTGGCTGAACCACATCACTTCCGGCAGCCGCCCACCTAATTGCTCGAGAGAGCCATCTCCATTGGATCCTCTTTCTGGACAGGTGGAACCATCGTTGAAAGCGACACGCCCCATGCCGCCCTACGTCTTCGCCGCTTCGTAAACCTTCGTCTTCGGATTGAACCGGTATTCGACGACATCCGCGGCGCCCTCGGTCTTTTTCCGGCCGGCGTTGTCGATGCCCGTCCCGGTCATCGCCACGCGAAGGCGCGGCCAGTCCCGGCCGTCTGCCGGCAGGAAGGTTAGCGTCGACGAGCTTTCCACGCACGGTATCCGGTTGCCGGTACCCGCGGCCTCGCATGCCGCGCCGCTGTCGTTACCGCGAAATACGTTGCCGGCATAGGTCCAGTCGGTATCGTCAGGATTGCTGGACGCATCGGTGCGCCGATAGACGAACATGCCGAACGACTTGATCCGGGTACCGGAAGCCAGGTACCAGGTCGGCACGGCCAGTACGATCCGTCCGTCCGGCAGGGTCGTGCTCACGGCCGGTTCCCTGTCGTCGATCGTGTCAGCCTTTTCGTAGCGGCCAAACTCGCCGATCGAGCGTTCCGACTCGATCATGTTCCAGCCGGCCACGCCGCCGTCCGAGATCCATTCGAAGGTCGCCTCCGTGATCGTCACCCTGGCATCGGGCGCCGGCTCGGCGGTGTTCTCCTGTTCGGCGTACTTGTTCGGCGTCTCGTACGCGAAGCCGGTGAAGTAGCGGCCGCCGTTCAGGTCGAACGCGTGGCCGTACCAATACGTGGCCTGGCTTCCGTTGGCGATCTCCATCGTCGCCTCGCCATGCGCGTCCTTCTGGTAAATGCCCTCCAGCACCTGGCCCGGCCTGGGCGGCACGGGCGAGTCGCGCCCTGCGCGCTGCGAGGTAACGGCCTGCGTCGCCGACGCGGCCGCCGGCTGCGCATTCGACGCGGTATCGGCCTGACCGGAACGATCCCCGCATGCCGCGACCAGAAGCGAAACGACGGACAGCCATGCAACTTTCCCGATCATGTGCCTTTACCCCGGATGCGTCTTCAAGTGACCCGATGCACGCTCACGGGTGCACCAATTGATATCGCCGTTCGATACCGGTTGCCCGGCCGATCGATTCGGGCGCCGGTTCTCTTGTCGAACCCATGGCGCGGATTGTCCGGGCGCTAGCGGCACCTGCCGCCGTAACCGGCCGGCAAAGCCGATGGCAACGCGGCGCTCGCCGCGAAGGCAGGCAGCCCAATGTGACGCGGCAACGCGACGCGCTGCGCGGGAAGCATCCTGTTCTCGGGTTTCATCGTTTTCATTTTGTCGTTGTCGGCGCCAATACGGGACTGGAAGACGTGCTCGGACACGCTCAATGCGGAGTGCATTGCGCCAGCGCCGATTATCTCCACAATCGGCGAATAAATCATCCATCGACGGCATCGGCTGCCGGACGAGCCCGGCGTAGCCATACCGCTCTTCGCGACGCCTCAAGCGTCGATGGCCCGGGGTCGACAGACACACCCCGGGCCACGGATCTCCCGCCGATGTCGGGCATCACGACCGCTGCCCGACACCACCGTTCGATCGATACTGCGCGGACAACGTCAGAACTGGTAACCCGCGCCCACCACCGCGCCGAAGTCCGAACGCGTGTTGCCCGTCACCGACGCCTTGACGACCCAGCGGTTGCTTTCCGTCACGTACGAGTACCCGGCGGCGAAACCCTGCTGGCCGTGATAGTTCGACGTCGCCGCCGAGACCATCGAGCGGCCCGCGCCCGTCGGTTGCGGCAGGCCGGCCACGGCCATTGCCGATGCCACGCCGCCGTACATGTCCTTCTTCAGGTCGTTGAACGAGTTGTACACCTGGCCGATGCGCTGGTCGGTGTAGCCCTTCGCCTGCGACGTGGCGGTCGACAGGTTGTCGTTCAGCTGCTGCACGTTCACCGCGTCGGTCGGCGCCGTGCCGGCCGCGACGTTCGTGACCTGGCGCTCGCTGCCCATCGCACCGACCGAGAACGAATTGTCGCGATCGGCAACGGAGCCCTGGCCGACCGCCACCGCGTTCTTGCCGGTTGCGGTTGCCGTCGACCCGATCGAACCGGCATCGGCACGTGCGATCCACGTCGTGTTCGCATCGGTCGCCGCCGCACGGATCTGGTCGTTGGCCGCCGCGTTCTTCAGCGCGTTGTTGAACTGGCCCATGTTGACCGCGTCGTTGTCCTTCACGCCCGCCGCGACACCGGTCAGCACGCGGTCGCCCGACGTGCCGGAGAAGTTCACGCTGGTGCCGCCGGTGTCCTTCCCGACCGTGATCGCGCCGTTCGGATCCTGCTGCTGCACGAGGCCGGCCTTGCCGTTCGCGATGTTGTTCACGTTCCCCTGCAGGTTCGTGATGTCGGTCGTGTTCTTCGCGACCTGCTGGTTCGTCGCGTAGAGCTGCGAGCCGTTCACCGCATCCGTGCTGGTTGCGCTGAGCGTGCCGGCCTGCACGTTGGTGATGCGCGTGCCGCCTGCACCGCCGAGCGTGATCGAGCTCTTCGACGCGTCGTCGTACTGCACCGCGAGCGCACCGAGCTGGTTGAGACTCGACTGCACGCCCTTCAGCTGCTTGACGTTCACCGCGTCGGTATCGGCGGTGCCCGCGGCGACGTTCTTCAGCACGACGGCCGCATTCGGGTCGCCGCCGATGAGCGATACCGAATTCATCCGGTTGCCGTTCGCGTCGACGTCGTACTTGACGACGTTCTTCACGGCCTCGCCCGCCTGGTTGGACACCTGCGTGATCTGCTGTTCGAGCGACGACTTCACGCCCGACAACTGGCCGCCGTTCACCGCGTCCGTGCTGCCCGCGGCGACGTTGCCGTCGGCCACGTTCGTCAGCTTCGTCGGTGCACCGCCGCGCGCCGCGTTGTAGGCGCCGAGCGTCGGGTCGAACTGCAGCGCGTCCTGCTGCAGCCCCGCGATCGCGGCCGTGTTGCCGGCGATGTTCGTTTCCGCATTGCCGATGCGCGTTTCGTGATTCTCGAGCGTCGTCGTGTTGTTGAGAACGCGGCCGTCGAGATTCGTGAGCGCGTCGCCGACATTGTTGAACGAACCGCCGCCGACCTTATAGTCCGGCGCGCTGATCGAGCCGTCCGGATTCGCCGTCGCACCGCCGCCCAGCGCGGCCGCCGTGCCGTCGGTTGCACGGCGCAGTTGCGCGCCGTTCACCGCGTCCGTGCTGCCGGCCGCGACGTTGCCTTCCGCGACGTTGGTCAGGCGCACCGGGCTCCCGCCGTTGCCCGCGCCGAGCGAAACCTGCTTCTTGCTCGCATCGTCGTACTTCACGGCGAGTGCATCGAGCTGGCTCGTGCCGTCCTGGATCGCCGCGTTCAACTGGTCGACGTTGACCGCGTCCGTGCCGTTCTTGCCGGCCGCGACGTTGCCGATGCGTTGCGGGCCGTTGCCGCCGTGGCTCGCGTCGTAGGTGCCGAGGTTCGCGTTCCACTGGAGCGCGTCCTGCTGGAGCGCCGCGATGTTGCCGGTGTTCGTCGTCACCTGGTTGCCGAGCGTCGTCACGTTGTTGCTGACGTTCGTAATCGACTGGTTCAGCGAGTCGGTTGCCTTGCCGAGCTGGCCGACGTTCACGGCGTCGCTCGCGGCAGTGCCGTCCGCCACGTTGTGCAGGCCGACCGTCGACTGCGCGCCCTTGCCGCCGAGCGTCACGCCGCTGTGCGCGTCATCGTCGTACTGCACCGCGTTCTTCGTCGCGTTGCCGATCTGGTTGTTGATCGACGTGCTCAGGTTGCCGAGCGTCGTATTGATGTTGTTCGTCACGCTCGTGCTGAGCGACGACAGGCCGCCGTTCAGTTGCCCGACGTTCACCGCGTCGGTGTTCGCGACACCGGCCGCGACATTGTGCAGCGTCGTGCCGTTCGTGCCGGCGAACGTCACCGAGTCGAAGCCGCTCTGGCCGTCGTACTTCACGTTGCGCGTGTCGGCCGCCTGCAGGTTGCTGATGTTGGTGGTCGCCGTGCTCAGCGACGCATTGATGCCGGTGACGTTGCTCTGCAGGTTCGTGATGTTCGACGCGGCGGTCGAGATCGACGATTGCAGCGGCGCGACGCTGCTGTTCAACTGACCGACGTTGACCGCATCGGTGTCGGCGATGCCGGCCGCGACGTTGCCGATGCGTTGCGGGCCGTTGCCGCCGTGGCTCGCATCGTATGCGCCGAGGTTCGTGTTCCACAGAAGCGCGTCCTGCTGGAGCGCCGCGATGTTGCCCGTGTTCGTCGTGACCTGGTTGCCGACATTCGTAATCGACTGGTTCAGCGAGTCGGTTGCCTTGCCGAGCTGGCCGACGTTCACGGCATCGCTCGCGGCAACGCCGTCCGCCACGTTGTGCAGGCCGACCGGCGACTGCGCCCCCTTGCCGCCGAGCGTCACGCCGCTGTGCGCGTCATCGTCGTACTGCACCGCGTTCTTCGTCGCGTCGCCGATCTGGTTGGTGATCGACGTGCTCAGGTTGCCGAGCGTCGTGCTGAGGTTGTTCGTCACGCTCGTGCTGAGCGACGACAGGCCGCCGTTCAGTTGCCCGACGTTCACCGCGTCGGTATCGGCGACACCGGCCGCGACGTTGTGCAGCGTCGTGCCGTTCGTGCCGGCGAACGTCACCGAATCGAAGCCGCTCTGGCCGTCGTACTTGACGTTGCGTGCGTCAGCCGCCTGCAGGTTGCCGATATTCGTGGTTGCCGTGCTCAGCGATGTATTGATGTCCGTGACGCTGCTTTGCAGGTTCGTGATGTTCGATGCCGCCGTCGAAATGGACGTCTGCAGCGGGGCGACACTGCCCTTCAGCTGACCGACGTTGACCGCATCGGTGTCGGCGACGCCGGCCGCGACGCCGCCGATCGTGGTGCCGTTGCTGCCGTCGAGCGCGATCGCCGCGTGCGAATCGTCGGTGTATTTCACGACGTTCTTCGTCGCCGTCACGATGCTGGTGCTGAGGCTGTTGCCCACGCTGGTCACACGCTGGTCGACGTTCGAAATCGTGGTCGACAGCGAATTGCCGACCGACGTCACGCGCGCGTCGACGTTGGCGATGCTCGTGCTGAGCGTGCCGTTCACGTTCTTCAGCTGCTGGACGTTGACGGCATCCGTATCGGCCGCGCCCGCCGCGACGTTCTTGAGCTGACGCTCGGCGCCGATGGCGCCGAACGACACCGCGCCGCCGACCGGCGCAGCCGTACCGCCGAACACCGGCGTGCCGCCGCTGTTCGCGCCGACGCTGCCCGAGCCGATCGCCACCTGGTTGTTGTCGTTCGTCTGCGCGCCCGCACCGATCGCCACGGATTGCGTGCCGCCGGCGCGCGTCTGTGTCGCCGCGTCGTACGACGCGCCGGCCGACACGCCGTCGCTCGAAGTCGGGTTCGCACCGCCGATCGCAACCGAACGGTCGCCGCTTGCCAGCGCCGAGTGGCCGAGTGCGATCGAGCTCGTGCCGCGCGCATCGGCGACGTTGCCGAGCGCCATCGAGAAGTCGCCGACCGCGGCCGACTGGCGGCCGACGGCGAGCGACGTATTGCCTTGCGCGACGGCTACCGTGCCGATGGCCGTGGCCGAGTTTGCCAGCGCCTGCGAACCGACGCCGATCGCAATCGCGCCCCCGCTGCTGGTGCCGCCCTTGCTGCTCGCATTCGACTGGTCGCCGATCGCGATCCCGCTGGTACCGGCCCTGGCGTTCGTCCCCATCGTGACGTTTGCCGTGCTCACCGCCACGTAACTTCCGCTCTTGGTCGACACGCACAGCGGGTTCGTCCCGTCGATGCACTGGCCGTTCAGCGCGTTGTCCGGGTTGCCGCGGTCGACGAAGTTGTCCGCATGCGCGGCCCCCGCGATCAGGACACCTGCGCCCGTGAACATGGCGGCGGCGAGCGCCGAAATCTGCTTCCTCTTCATGGTCTTCTGCTCCGTTTTGTAGCGTCTGGTTTGTATACGGACTACTTAATTTGCTTGAAGGATTCAGCTGCGATTGCGACTGCGATTACGATTACGACTTCAGTGCGGAACCCGATTCCGATGCCCGGCCCGAGCGTGTCGAAGGCGACACGCATCGCCCGCCCGTAGCGACGGGACGTTCGAAAGCCCGGGCACGCCGTTGGTGTGACGGCCCGTTCCGTTAATCCGCTTAATGCATTAGGAATGCATATCGTTTTATATGGGCGAATTCGCCCATCGATTGAATCCGGAGATTCAACCCGCCGTTATGGACACCCCTGATTTGATGTCGCGCCGACCGCGACCAACCCCGCTTCTTTTATTTCATCGACGGCAACCGGACGTGCGCCTGAGCGCTACGGACATGCGTTCGGACGAGCATCAATTGATGCCACGGCCCCGAATCACGCAACGTCCGTCACAACCCTCCGTGCCTTGTGCTGCCCCGTGCAACCCTGCGTTCAAAGTTCGGACGAATTATGAGACACGCACTTAAATTATTGAAGGCGACATTCTTTATAGATTGTAAAATCCAATATATTCAATAAGTTGCGTTAAAAATGCGCATCTCGCAAACGATTTCGCGGCGCCGGAATTAATCCGGATGTTTTGTCGAGCGGACAAATGCTTTGCCGAAGCGGATTAAAAACAAATTCCAGCGAAAATATTTCTGCAGAAAAAACCACCGAGCCGCGCGATCGCATGCGGGCAAGAATGAAAATGGCGGAAATGGACAGGTATCAGGGTGCCACACCGCCAACGCAAATCGCAATATCTGATTAAGAATCAGAAAACTCGAATGAAGCAAATAGAGTCAATGCGTCTGGCAAGAATCGAAATATCCCCCTACAATTCGGCTCGCATCGACACGGTCAGCCGCGCCCTTTTCCACGCGCGGCGACGGCAACGCGTCGCGTCCTTACCGGATCAGCGATCAATACAAGCAACGCCGGGTATTACGCCGACCGGTCGTCTGTCGCGCGGTTTGCGCGAAATCCGAATATCGATGCGCTTGTGCGTTGCCATAGAGCAGTTTCCAACGATTATCCGAGCCGGGCCGGCCACCCGCAGGAACGCAGCCAGCAGCCATTCCAGAACAGGTGCACGATGCATCCATCGACCTCCGCATTGGGCGACGCCCATATCCTGATCGTCGACGATCAGCCCGACCAGCTTCGCTTGCTGATCGACATCCTGCGCGGCACCGGGTGCCGGATCAGCATTGCATCCGACGGGCTGCAGGCGTGCCAGCGCGCGCAGGCGCTCATGCCCGACCTGATCCTGATGGATGTCCGGATGCCGCGCATGGACGGCTTCACCGCGTGCCGGCTGCTGGCCGCCGATCCGCTGACGTGCGCGATTCCTGTCATCTTCCTGACCGTGGCGGGCGCGTTGCACGAACGCCTCGAGGGGTTCGAGATCGGCTGCGTCGACTACGTGGTGAAGCCGTTCGAGCCGGCCGAAGTGCTCGCGCGGATTCGCGTGCAGCTCGCGCGGGCGACGCGCGAGCGGCCCGTCGACACGGAAAGCGTGTTCGTGACCGGCAAGGACGACGACATCATCGTGCGCGCGGCCATCCGCCACCTGGCGCGGACGCTGAACGATCCGCCGACGGTGGAACAACTGGCACGCGCGGTCGGCACGCATGAAAAGCGGCTGTCGCGGGCGTTTCGCGACAATCTCGGCCAGACGGTGTTCGAGTATCTGCGGCACGAGCGGCTGCGGATCGCGCAGGATCTGCTGGATTCGACGTCGCTCAGCATTGCCAGCATCGCGAAGGAGATCGGTTTTTCCACGCCGGCAAATTTCGCCACCGCATTCCGCGAACGTTTCGGCCTCACGCCGACCGAGTGGCGGCGCCAGCGCCACGCCGGTGAACGCGCCGCGCGCCGGGAGCCGCAACGCGACGCGTAGGACGCGTTCCGTGCGCTCGCGCCTACCAGTTGTATTTCGCGCTGGCGAGCACGGTCCGCTCGTTGCCGAACACGCACACGTTATACGACTGGCAACCGCTGACATAACGCCGGTCGAACAGGTTCGCGACGTTCAGCGCGAACCGCCAGTGCGGCATCTCGTAGTGCAGCGCCAGGTCGACCAGCGTCACGCCCGGCACCGTCAGCGAGTTGTCGGGCGCGCCCGCCGACGCGCTCTGGTAACGCACGCCGCCGCCGAGCCCGAGGCCCGACAGCGCGCCCGCGCGCCAGGTCCAGTCGGCCCACATCGAAGCCATCTGCCGCGGCAGCGGCACGGCCACCGGCCAGCGGTTCAGCGACGCGTCGTTCGCCTGCACGTTCTTGACGTCCTGATGGACGTACGACGCGACGACCGACAACTCGCGGGTGACCTTGCCGACCGCGCTCAGCTCGATCCCGCGCGAGCGGACCTTGCCGGTCTGCACGGACGTCGTGCCGGTCGGGTCGAGATTGACCGGCGTCGGCGTCACGACGTTGGTCTGGTCGATCTGGTAGAGGGCCGCACTCAGCATCAGGTTCCGGCCCGGCGGCTGCCAGCGCAACCCGGCTTCCGTCTGCGTGCCGCGTGTCGGCTTCGGCAGCCCGCCGCCATACAACCGCACGCCGATGACGGGATCGAACGACGTCGAATGGCTCACATACGGCGACAGCCCGCCGTCGCCCCGATAGGTGAGCCCGACGCGCCCGGAGAATGCACTGACGTCCTGCCGCGCCTGCTTGCCGGCCGTCCGGTCGTCGAACCGCGCATTGACGAAATCCTCGCGGCCGCCGAGCGTCAGCGTCCAGCGCTTCCAGCGGATCTGGTCTTGCGCGTATACGCCGAACGTGTTCATCGCCGTGTACTGGTCGACGTGGCCGAGCGACGTCGGGCCGGAGAAAATCGCGTCCGTGACGGGCCGGTATACGGGGTGATACAGGTTGAGCGACGGCGCGATCGCAAGCCACACGCTGTTGGTCGTCGTCTGCCGGTCGTATTGCACGCCGAGCAGCAGCGTATGTTCGAGCGGCCCCGTGCCGAAGCGGGCCTGCGCGTGGTTGTCGATGTCGAGCCGGCTGTAGTTGAGCTGGAACAGCCCTGCGGTACGCATCATGTTGGTGGTGCTGCGGGGCGCGAAGCCGTTGCCGAACACCGTCGCGTCGTCGAGCGACAGGTGCGACCAGCGCACATCCTGGTGCAGCGACCAGATCGCGTTCACGCGGTGCTCCAGCGCGTAGCCGAGCGACCACTGCTTCTTCCGGTAGTCGTTGAACCCGGGGTCGCCCATGTAGATGTCCTGCGACAGGCGACCGTTCGGGTTCGGCAGCACCGTGCCCGACGCAGGCAGGAAGTTCGACGAAATATCGCCGCTGTCCTGCAGGAACGTCGCCGAGAGCGTCAGCGAAGTGTCGGCGTTCGGCCGCCAGCGAAACGACGGCGCCAGCGCGACGCGACGGTCGCCGTTCGGGCCGGTTTCCGCGTTGCCGTCGCGCGCCACGCCGACGAAGCGATACGCGTACCGGCCGTCCGGGTCGAGCGTATCGCCGACATCGACCATGAATTGCTTGCGCGCGTCGTTGCCGATCTGCACGCCGGCTTCACGGACGCGTTCGCCGTCGGCGAGCTTCGTGTGCGCGTCGACGATCGCGCCGGGCTCGCCCGCGCCGTACAGCACCGACGTCGGCCCGCGCAGCACCGCGATCGAGTCGATCGTGTACGGGTCGACGCGCCAGTCCGCGATCACGGCCGTATGCGGCGCGGCCACGCCGTCGACGTACAGCGTCGGCGTGAAGCCGCGCAGCGCCGCATACGAGTCGGTGCGGCTGTCGGCGCCGAACGTCGCGAATCCCGGCACGTAGCGCAACGCCTGGTTCAGGTCGGTCGCGCCGGTCATCTCGATCTGCTGCGCGGTCACGATGTTGATCGTCTGCGGCACTTCAGCCACCGGCGTATCGGTTTTCGTGCCGGCCGTGGTGCGCAGCCCGACGAGCCCGCTCGACGAGCGGTCGCCCTTCCCCGTTACGTCGATTTCCGGCAGCACGGCCGCCGGCGGCGCTGCCGCACCCGATGCCTGCGCGTGCGCGCCGCCCGCTGCCGCCACGTACAACGCGCCTCCGGCGGCGATCGCCATCGCGCGTTTCGCCGCGCCCGTCCCCGTTACCATCGTTCCATGCTCCGTCGTGCTGGTGGCCGATTCGATCTGATCGCGGCGCGATCTCGGCGCGACGCAGCGCCGGCGCCCGCCCCGTGTTGTCATGCCGGCGATGCTGGTTGCGCGCGAGTCGGCATGCAACGGCCAATGGCGTCGTTCGCGAGCGCAGCGATCATACCGGGCGAACGTAACGGAGTCTTTAAAAAAAGTGCGCCGGCGGGAAAAGCCGGCGTTTGGCGCGTTGGAGGCGGGGCCGGCGCGGGATCGATCCATGCGGCGGCCCGCGAGGAAGGCAGATGAAAGACGGGAACGCCAGGCTGCATGCGCCCCGGGAACGGCCGTGGGCTGCCGTCGGCGGTACTAGGCGCGCACGCGCCGCATCCTGAGCGTCGCCGACGGCGACTCGCCGAACGCCCGCTTGTACTCGATCGCGAACCGCCCGAGATGCGCGAAGCCCCATTTCAGCGCGATGTCCGTCACCGATGCGAGCCCCGGCGACTCGTCGGCCAGCAACTCCTCGCGCACACGTTGCAGCCGCAACTGCCGCACGAAGCCCATCGGCGTGATCCCGTGGCGATGGCGGAAGCCGGCGAACAGCGTGCTCGGGCTCACGCCGGCGAGGTCGGCGAGCCGCTCGATCGTCAGCGGCTCGTCGAGATGGGCGCGAATGTAATCCTCGACGCGCCGCACGTAGAACGGTGCGAGCGTCACCGGCAGGTGCCGCGTGCCGTTGCGCGCGCTGTTCGGGTGGCCGTGCAGCAGCAGGTTGAGCAGCGTCGATTCGAGCGGCTCGAACGCGAGCGGATGACGCAGCGGATGCGCGTCCGTCGCGATCGCGCTGGCGAGGACCGGCAGCAACTGCGCGAGACACGCCCCTTGCGACGACGACAGGCTGAATGCCGGTTCGAATTCGACCGGTGCGCGCCGGTCGTCGCCGAAATGCCGCTGCGCATGGCGCTCCATCACTTCGCGCTCGATGCGCACGATGACTTGCGGACACGCGTCGCCCCAGCGCATCTTCAGCGGCAGCGTCGGCGAGATCAACGACGCGGTGCCCGGCGACGACACGAAACGCGCCGATCCGCACTCGATCTCCGCGTCGCCGCGCAGCGGGATCTGCAACAGGAAGAAGTGCTCGAGCGGCCCGGGCTCGATGCTGACCCCGCCGCCGTAATCGAGCAGGTTCAACGACAGGTTGCCCCAGCGCGCATGATGCATGCAGCTGTGCAGCGCGCGCGATTCGCCGGTCGGCGTGAGCCGGTGCGGCTTGAAGACGTCGGCGACACGCGCGCGCACCTCGTCGACATCGTTCGACTGCAGCAGCAGGTTGTCGTGATTGAAACAGGCGGTGTCGGCCAGCCAGCCCGTTCCGGAAAATTGCGCCATCGATGTTCTCCCGTCATGCTCGGTTGCACTCGCGCCGTGCATGCGTTCCCGGTGTGGGGGCATTCGCCGCACGATCCGGATAGCGCCCGGAGTATCCGGACAGTCCGGCCGCCAAAGCACGCAAGTCCCGCGCAAACGACGCAAGAAACGGACCGTTCGCGCATCGTAGAAAACTGTGCGGGCTTTCCGCATCCGCACATACCCGCAGTCGGCCGCGCGCCTGCCCACGCGCGGCGGCCGGTGCCGCAGGTTTCCGGAATTCGCGGATACCGGCCGAAGAAAGCGGATAGAAGCGCACGTTTCGTCCGCCAATACTGGGCTCGTCGCAGCAATGAATTCAACGGAGGGACAGATGAAAGGACGTCACATCGACATTCCGTCGCCGGACGGCGGAACGTTTCGCGCCTACCTGAGCACGCCGGCCGGCGGCAAGGGGCCGGGCATCGTGCTGTGTCACGAGATCTTCGGCGTGAACGCGACGATGCGGGAGGCCGCCGACTACTACGCGGAGGAAGGCTATACGGTGCTCGTGCCCGACCTGTTCTGGCGCCAGGCGCCGGGGATCGAGCTCGGCCATGCGGCAGCCGATGTCGAGCGCGCGATGGCCCTGTATCGCGAGTTCGACGAAGACAAGGGCGTCGAGGACATCGGTGCCGCGCTGGACGCGCTCAGGCAGCAACCGGAATGCACGGGCGAAGCCGGCGTGCTCGGCTACTGCCTCGGCGGCAAGCTCGCCTATCTCGCCGCGTGCCGGCTGCCGGGCGTGGCCGCGGCGGTCAGCTACTACGGCGTGGGCATCGAGCAGGCGCTGGACGAGGCCGCGCACCTGCAAGGCCGGCTCGTGCTGCAGATCGCGGGGCTGGACCGCTTCTGCCCGCCCGACGCGCAGCAGCGCATCGCCGACGCGCTGTCCGGCCGCGACGCCGTCAAAGTGTATGTGTATCCGGGCGTCGATCACGCGTTCGCCCGCGTCGGCGGCGATCATTTCGACAAGGCCGCCGCGGTCATGGCCCACCAGCGCGCGATCGCCGCGTTCCGCGCCGCGCTCGGCCCGCACTACGACCTGTCCACACTGTGGGAAGCGCATCTCGAACACGAATTCGCCACGCGCAACGTCGATGCCACGATGGCGACGATGGTCGCCGAGCCGTACGTCAACCACGTTCCGACGCTGACGGGCGGCGTCGGCCACGACGAGCTCAAGCGCTTCTACACGCATCACTTCGTGCATGCGAATCCGCCCGACACGACGATCACGCCGATCTCGCGCACGATCGGCGCGAGCCAGGTCGTCGACGAGCTGCTGTTCTGCTTCACGCACACCACCGAGATCGACTGGATGCTGCCGGGCATCGCGCCCACCGGCAAGCGCGTCGAGATTCCACTCGTCGCGATCGTCAAGTTTCGCGGCGACAAGCTCTATCACGAGCATATCTACTGGGACCAGGCGAGCGTGCTCGTGCAGATCGGCCTGCTCGATCCGGCCGGCCTGCCGGTCGCGGGCGTCGAAACGGCCCGCAAGCTGCTCGACGAAACCGTGCCGTCGAACGGCCTGATGCGCCGCTGGCAGGACAGCGAGCCGTCGACGGGTGCGCACTGACGCGCCCCCTCCCTCACCCCACGATTCACGGAGACACCCCATGACTGCCCTTGCTGGCAAAGTCGCGATCGTCACCGGCGGCGCCACGCTGATCGGCGCCGCGGTCGCGCAGGACCTGAGCCGCGCCGGTGCATGCGTCGCGATACTCGATCTCGACGCGGACAACGGCGCGCGCGTCGCCGGTTCGCTCGGTGAAAAGGCCATGTTCGTCGCGCTCGACATCACCGACGATCGCGCGATCGAACGTGCGATATCGGCGATCGTCGCGCGGTTCGGCGCGATCGACGTGCTCGTCAACCTCGCGTGCAGCTACGTCGACAACGGCATCCAGGCGACCCGCAACGACTGGCTCGCCGCGATGGACGTCAACGTCGTGTCGGCCGCGATGCTCGCGAAGGCCGTCCACCCGCACATGGCCCGGCGCGGCGGCGGCGCGATCGTGAACTTCAGTTCGATCTCGGCCGAGTGCGCGCAGACCGGCCGCTGGCTGTACCCGACGTCCAAGGCGGCGATCCGCCAGCTCACGCGCAGCATGGCGATGGATCTCGCGCCCGAGCGCATTCGCGTCAACTCGGTATCGCCGGGATGGACGTGGTCGCGCGTGATGGACGAACTGACGCACGGCGACCGCGCGAAGACCGATCGCGTCGCCGCGCCGTTCCACCTGCTCGGCCGCGTCGGCGATCCGTCCGAGGTCGCACAGGTCGTGACGTTCCTGTGCAGCGACGCGGCGAGCTTCGTGACGGGCGCCGACTACGCGGTCGATGGCGGTTATTCCGCAATGGGCCCCGAACAGGCGGTGCCGGCCATTCCGCGGCTCGCGGAGTGACCGTTTCCCGCCGCCGCTTCCCGCAATCATTCCGGCCGGCATCCGGCCAACCAAGGACATCCCCATGAGACGCATCGCCATCGTCGGCGCCGGCCAGTCCGGCCTGCAACTCGCCTTCGCCCTGCTCGGCCAGGGCTACCACGTGACGCTCGCGACCAATCGCGACGCCGAACAGATCCGCACTGGCAAGGTCATGTCGAGCCAGTGCATGTTCCATACCGCACTGCAGATCGAACGCGACCTCGGCCTGAACACCTGGGAGGAAGCGTGCCCGTCCGTCGAAGGGATCGGCATCGCGGTACCGCATCCGGACAGCGGCGGCCGCAAGGCGATCGACTGGTCGTCGCGGCTGACCCGCTACGCGCAGTCGGTCGACCAGCGCGTGAAGATGGCCGACTGGCTCGACGGCGTGCGCCGCCGTGGCGCGGACGTGCGCATCGGCGACATCGGCGTGCCCGAACTCGAGGAACTGGCGCGCAGCCACGACCTCGTGCTGCTCGCGGCCGGCAAGGGCGAGATCGTCAACCTGCTCGGCCGCGACGACGCGCGCAGCGCGTTCGACCGCCCGCAACGCGCGCTGGCCCTCACCTATGTGAAAGGGATGACGCCGAGCCAGCCGTATTCGCGCGTGCGCTTCAACCTGCTGCCCGGCATCGGCGAGTATTTCGTGTTCCCCGCGCTGACCACGACGGGCCCGTGCGAAATCATGGTGTTCGAAGGCATTCCGGGCGGCCCGCTCGATTGCTGGGCCGACGTGAAGACGCCCGAGCAGCATCTGGACCGGAGCCTGTCGTTCCTGCGGCAATACGTGCCGTGGGAATTCGAGCGCTGTCGCGACGTCGAGCTCACCGATCCGAACGGCACGCTGGCCGGCCGCTTCGCGCCGACGGTGCGCAAGCCGTTCTTCCGGCTGCCGTCGGGCCGCACGGTGTTCGGGATGGCCGATGCGGTGGTCGTCAACGATCCGATCACCGGGCAAGGCTCGAACAACGCCGCGAAATGCGCGAACGCATATTTCGATGCGATCGTCGCGCGCGATGCCGCGCCGTTCAGTGAAGACTGGATGCAGCAGACGTTCGAAGGCTACTGGGCCTACGCGCAGCATGTCGTGCGCTGGACTAACTCGCTGCTCACCCCGCCGCCGCCGCACATCCTCGAACTGCTCGGCGCGGCCGGCCAATTGCCGTCGCTCGCCGCGGCGATCGTCGACGGCTTCGACGATCCGCGCCGGTTCTCGCCGTGGTGGTTCGAGCCGTCGGCCTGCGCGGCGTTCATCCGCGAGCACAGTGCGCGTTCGGAGTAACCGACATGGAAACGATCGCTACCGACCGCCCGACCCTCGACCCGATGCAGCTGCGCGCCGCGTTCGGGCAGTTCCCGACCGGCGTCACCGTGATCACCACGTGCGCGGCCGACGGACGCAAGGTGGGCCTCACCGCCAATTCGTTCTCGTCGCTGTCGCTCGATCCGCCGCTCGTGCTGTGGAGCCTCCGCAAGGTCGCGCCGAGCCGCCCGGATTTCGTCGCGGCCACCCATTTCGCGATCAACATCCTCGCGCACGACCAGATCGACCTGTCGCGCCGCTTCGCGACGCCCAGCGCCGACAAGTTCGACGGCGTGCCGCACGCGGATTCGGACGCCGGCGGCGTGCCCTGCCTCGACGGCGCGAGCGCGCGCTTCGTGTGCCGCAACGTCGGCCATTACGAAGGCGGCGATCACCTGCTCTTCATCGGCCAGATCGAACAGTTCGCCGCGTTCGGCAAGGCGCCGCTGGTGTTTCACGCGGGCCAGTATCGTGCGATCGCCGATCACCCCGATCTTTTTCGAACCGTTTGATTAGTTATACCGATAAACAACCAGGAGGTGGTGAACATGAAATTCGGCTCTCGCCTGCTCGTCGTCGCGGGCCTCTCGATCGCCGGCATGGCCGCAAGCGCGCCGGCCCGCGCAACCGACCTGCCGGCGGTCAACCTCGGCATGACCAGCTTCCTCGACGGCATGCCGCCGGCCGGCTCCGGCTGGTACGGCACGCAGTACCTGCAGTACTACACGGCCGGCCGCGTCAACGACAACGCGGGCAACAAGGTCGGGTTGCCGAAGCAGGACATCGACCTGTTCGCGGGGCTGAGCCAGCTCGTCTATCAGTCGCCGCTGACGTTCGCGGGCATGCATCCGGGCCTCGACGTGATCCTGCCGTGGGTCGCGTCGGCGCGGACCGACGACGGCATCGGCAACGTCGCGCTGAATGCGCGCGCCGGCTTCGGCGACCTGCTGATCGGCCCGTTCGTCCAGTTCGATCCGGTGATGGGCGCGCAAGGCCCGCGCTTCGCGCAGCGCGTGGAATTCCAGTTCATCGCGCCGACCGGCGCGTACGATCCGTCGCGCGCGATCAACCCGGGCAGCCATGTCTGGTCGTTCGACCCGTACTGGGCGGCGACGCTGTGGCTCACGCCGAAATGGACCGTGTCGTGGCGGCTGCACTATCTGTGGAACGCGACCAACCATCGGCCGGCCACGTCGCTCGGCCCGGACGTGACGTCGACGCAGGCCGGCCAGGCGATCCACGCGAACTTCGCGACCGAGTACGAGGTGCGCCCCGGCCTGCGGCTGGGGCTCAACGGCTACTGGCTGCGCCAGACCACCGACATGAAGGAAAACGGGCAGGACGTGCCGGGCACGCGGGAGGCCGTGTTCGCGATCGGCCCGGGGGCCATGTACAGCTTCTCGCAGCAGGATCACCTGATGTTCAACGCGTATTTCGAGACCTATGCGCGGAACCGGCCGCAGGGCACGCGGATGGTGCTGCGGTACGTGCATCATTTTCAGTGAGGGCCTCGACCGGACGAACGGGCCCGGCCGGTTTCGTCGGACGAATGATGCATGCTGCCCGCACCGGCGCGCCTGTCCTATAGTTTTGGAGAAGACAACGCAGGCAATACGTCACGACCACGGAGGACCCGCGCGATGAATCCTTCAGCAACCTCCCGGTTCTTGTCGAACGTATCGCGGCGGCTGGCGCACGGCATGGTGGCCGTCGCACCGGCCGTGGTCATCGGCATCGCCGTTTCCGCGTGCGGCGGCGACAGTTCGCCGGGCTCGAGCGTGCCGGCGTTCGCGAACGCGGCGCGCCCGCAGATCAACGCCCTGCTCGCGGATACGCAGACACCCGGCGCAGTCGTCTATGTGCAATCGCCGCAAGGGAACTGGCTCGAATCGTTCGGCACGGCCGTGCGGGGCACGAACACGCCGATACCGACGAACGCGCACTTTCGCGTCGGCAGCGTGACCAAGACATGGACCGGCACGGTGATCCTGCAACTCGTGCAGGAAGGCCGGCTGAGCCTCGGCGACACCGTCAGCAAGTTCGTCGCGAACGTGCCCAACGGCAATACGATCACGATTGAACAGTTGCTGACCATGCGCAGCGGCCTCTACAACTATTCGACGAATCTCGCGTTCAACCAGACGCTCGACGCGCAGCCGGACAAGGTGTGGACCACGTCGGAACTGCTGGGTATCGCCGAAGGCCAGCCGGTCTATTTCGCGCCCGGCGCGGAATTTCGCTACTCGAATACGAACACGGTGCTGCTCGGGCTCATCATCGAGCAACTGACCGGCATGAGCGCGGCCGATGCGATGAACGCGCGCCTGTTCGCGCCGCTCGGCCTGGCCAATACCTTGCTCCCGCCGCAGCAGGATACGTCGCTGCCGGCACCGGCGCCGCAGGGCTATCAATGGGGCACCAATGCCGAGACGACCGACAGCGACACGCTGTCGCCCCAACGCCAGGCGGACGCAAAAAACGGCACGCTGCAACCGACGAACGTGACCCGCGTGAATACGTCGTGGGCGTGGACGGCGGGCTCCGGCATTTCAACCGTGACGGAACTGGCCGCATACGTGCAGCGGATGGTGGGCGGCGGCTACCTGAACGCCAACCTTCAGGCGCAACGGCTCGCCAGTTGCACGCCGATCGATTCGTCCGACCCGAGGTCGGCCAGCTACTGCTTGGGCCTGGCCAAATTCGGCACGTTCTACGGACATACGGGCGAGATCCCGGGCTTCAATACCTTCATGGGCTACGACCCGGTCACGAAGACGACGATCGTCACGTGGGCGAACACGGCGGCCGCGCCGGATGGGCGCGCACCGGCCAACGTGATCGCGCAGATCGTCATGGGCGAGCTCAGCAAGGCGGCCGAAGTGCCGAGCGAAGGGCGGCCGTGATGCCGCGCGAACACCGCTGCATCGCGTACAACGTGATGCCGGCAAACTTCGCCGGCATTCAGGTTAGCAGTAGGGGGCAGCCGATCAGGCGGTGGACTACGGCTAGTTCCATGGCCGACCATGGGTCCAGGATGCATTGACGCCGCTATGGTCAACCTGTCTCGCGGCGCCGCCTGGGGAGGGAGCCTCCATGAAGCCTGTCGCCGTGCCGGCCGGCGGGGGTGGCCGCCCGGCACGCTGAACCTTCAGTGTCGATTCCGGCGCAATTCCGGCCCGTCGTTCACTGTGCGATGCCAACGAATGTCGGCAGCAGCACGCGATAGACGTGGATCATGGCCGGCCCGAGCAGCACCACCATCAGCGCGGGGAAGATGCAGAAGATCAACGGGAACAGCAGCTTCAACGCGATCTTCGCGGCCCGCTCCTCTGCACGCATCCGGCGCCGCGTGCGCAGCATGTCGGACAGCACGCGCAGCGATTCGCTGATGCTCGTGCCGAACCGGTCGGCCTGGATCAGCATCGCGCAGAACGCCTCGATGTCCTCCACGCCGGTACGCAGCGCGAGATTGCGCAGCGCCGTCTCCTTCGTGAAACCGGAGCGCATCTCGAGCAGCAGCAGGTCGAGTTCGCTCGCGACCACCTCGCTGCTGAACCGCAGCTCCTCGCTCACCTTCATCAGCGCCGCGTCGAGCCCGAGCCCCGCTTCGACGCAGACCGTCAGCAGGTCGAGCGCGTCCGGGAAATCCTCGAAGATCTTCTGCTGGCGCACCTTGACCCGCTGCGACAGCACGATGTTCGGGATGTAGTAGCCGATGCCGGCAAGCGCGACGAGGATGACCGACAGGATCTCGCGCTCGTCGCCGAGCCGGGTCGTGATCAGCGCCAGCAGCGCCGCGCACGGCAACCCGAGTGCCAATGCCGTCTTCGCGGTGAAATAAAGCGCGGCCGCACTCTGGTTGCGCCAGCCGGCATTCATGAGCCGGATGCGCAGCGGCGAATTCTCCCAGCCCTGCTTCGGCACCGACAGCCTCGAGATCGGGGTAGACAGCTCCACCAGCTTCGCAACCCAGCGCGACGCCAGGTCGTCGCCGTCGCCGGTGCCCGCGACGGCAGTCGCGCCCGCCCCGGTTCCACCGGCCTGCTGGATCCGGCGCTGGATGCTGCGTGGCGCGAACAGCAGCATCGCGACAAGCGCGCCGCCGGCCACGAAGATGAACAAGCCGCCCAGCATCACGGCCTGGACTACGCTCAGGTTTTGCATGACAGCCTCGCAACGGTTCGTTATACGATTCGCGCGTCAGACGCGAATGCGGACAATGCGGCGGATCCAGAACAGGCCGAACAACATCGACACCAGCATCGTGCCGACCATCCTGATCCCGGCCGGATCTTCCCAGAGCACCGACAGGAATTCTCGGTTCAGCACGGCCATCACCGCGGCTGTGCCGAACGGCAGCAGCCCGAGAATCCATGCCGACAGCCGCCCTTCCGCGGACAGCACGCGCACCTTGTCGAACAGCTTGAAGCGCTCCCGGATCAGCGCGGCGATGCTGTCGAGCAGCTCGGCCAGGTTGCCGCCCGTCTCGCGCTGGATCAGCACCGCGATCACGAAGTAACGCAGGTCCTGTACCGGCACGCGCGTGGCGAGGTTCATCAGCGCGTCGTGCAGCGGCACGCCGTAGTTGACCTCGTCGAAGGTGACCCGGAACTCGCCGCCCATCGGGTCGGGAAACTCGTCGCCGACCATCCCGAGCGTGCTCGTGAACGAGTGACCGGACCTCAACGCGCGCGCGATCATGTCGCAGATGTCCGGCAACTGCCGCTCGAGCTTGCGCATCCGGCGCCCGCGGCAGCGCAGCACGTACATGATCGGCGCGCATCCGGCGAACAGTGCGAGCGGCAGCACCGCGAGTTGCGGCAGCGTCGCGAAGCTCAGTACGAGCCACGCGAACGCCGTGAACACCGTGCTCAGCATGATCAGCTTCGGCAGCGTCCAGTCGAGCCCCGATTGCTGGATCACGAGATCGAGCCGGTGCACGCGCGGCACCCGCAGCAGCAACCGGTCGAACGGCTTCGATTCGTCGAGCATTCGCTTCTTCAGGATCGACAGCCGTTCCTGCTGAACGTTGCCGCCTGCCGACATCGAGCGGATGCGCGATTCGATCCGGCGCGCGGCGGAGCCGTGCCGCGCGTTCCACCATTGATAGCCCCCTTCGATCGCGAGCACCACCGCGACGAAGGTGAGAATCACAAAACCGTAAAAGATCGTGTTCATGAAGCCTCCCCGGCAGCGAACAGCGCCCTGTCGTCAGTTCGTCTCGTACCGCTGAGACGGGTCGTACAGCGAATCCGGCAGGTTGATGCCGAATGCCTGCAGCCGCTCGACGAACTTCGGCCGCACGCCGGTCGCGCAGAAGTGGCCGCGTACCGAGCCGTCGCGATCCACACCCGAGCGCTTGAACGTGAAGATCTCCTGCATGTTGATGATGTCGCCTTCCATCCCGGTCAGCTCCTGGATGCTGACGATCTTGCGCTTGCCGTCCGTCAGCCGCGCCGCCTGCACGACCACCGAGATCGCCGATGCGATCTGCTGGCGCATCGTCTTCGGCGGCAGCGTCAGGCCGGAGACGCTGATCATGTTCTCGAGCCGCGTCAGCGCGTCGCGCGGTGTGTTCGCGTGGATCGTCGCGAGCGAGCCTTCGTGGCCGGTGTTCATCGCGTTGAGCATGTCGAGCGCTTCGGCGCCGCGCACTTCGCCGAGGATGATCCGGTCGGGGCGCATCCGCAGCGCGTTGCGCACCAGCGTGCGCTGCGTGATCTCGCCCTTGCCCTCGATGTTCGGCGGGCGCGTTTCGAGCCGCAGCACATGCGGCTGCTGCAGTTGCAGCTCGGCGGCGTCCTCGATCGTCACGATCCGCTCGTTGCGCGGAATGTAGCCGGACAGGATGTTGAGCAGCGTCGTCTTGCCGCTGCCGGTGCCGCCCGACACCAGCACGTTCACCTTCGCGCGCGACAGCGCATCGAGCAGTTCGGCCATCGGCGGCGTCAGGCTGTGGTAGCGCACGAGGTCGTCCATCTTCAGCGGGTTGACCGCGAAGCGCCGGATCGACATCAGCGGCCCGTCGATCGCGGACGGCGGGATGATCGCGTTCACGCGCGAGCCGTCCGGCAGGCGTGCATCGACCATCGGGCTCGATTCGTCGATGCGGCGCCCGACGCGCGACACGATCTTCTCGATCACCTTCATCAGGTGCGCATCGTCGTAGAACGTCACGTCGGTCAGTTCGAGCTGGCCGGCGCGCTCGACATAGACCTGCCGGTACGTGTTCACGAGGATGTCGGAAATGCCGGGGTCGCGCAGCAGCGCTTCGAGCGGGCCGAAGCCGAACATCTCGTCGTACACGTCGATCGCGAGCTGCCGCCGCTCGATGTCGTTCGCGGGCAGCCGCTCCTCGTCGAGGATGCGCGCGATCAGGGCGCCGATCTCCATGCGGACCGACTCTTGCTGCATCCGAGACAGGCGCTCGAGCTCGACGCGTTCGAGCACGGCCAGGTGGATTTCGCGGCGCAGCTTCTGGTATGCGTCGCGCACCGACGAATGCGCCGGGCCGGCCGGTTCGCTGCCCGCCGCGTGCGGCTGGGCCCGGTGCAACGACATCTGTTCGCGCAATGACATGATGGTTCCCCGAAAGATTTACATGGACTTGAGCTTCGGCGTGGCCCTGCGGCCGAAAAGCCGGGACATCAGCGGTTCGCTGTGCGTGGTGGAGTGCCCCGCGCGCACCTCCCCGTCGACGAGTTGCTTCGCGCAGCCTTGCAACGCGCGCACGACCGCCGTGCCGCGCGCGAGCCGCGACACCGGATGGCCCTGGTTGATCGCTTCGAGCACGGTGTCCGCATCGTCGGGGATCGTGCAGGCCGCCTGCAGGCCGAGCACTTCCTCGAGCGCGGTGCGGGTACGGTCGCTCGCGCGCGTCGCGCGGTTCACGATCAGACGCAACTGGTCGGTCGAGTAGCCGAGCGACACGAGGATCTCCAGCAGCCGGCGGCCCGCGCGCACGTGCGGCATCGCAGGCTGCAGCACCAGCTGGATCTGGTCGCTGCGATCCAGCGCGACCATCGACAGCGGATTGATGCAGACACCGACGTCGAAGATCACGAAGTCGTAGCGCGGCGCGGCAACACCCAGGATCCATTCGAGCGCGTCCTCGCGCATCTCGGCGGCCTTGACCGGGTCGCCTGCGCCCGCGAGCACGTGGAAGTTCTCCGTCACGTGCGCGACGCTCGCGTCGAGGAATGCGCTGTCGAGCCGCTCGATCTGCGTGCACAGTTGCGGCAGCGTCGACGGCGGGGTTTCGTCGCTGACGAGGAACGCCGCATCGGCGAACTGCTGGTTCAGGTCGATCAGCAGCACGCGGCGCTTGAAGCCTTCCGCGATCTCGAATGCGATGTTGCTGGCCGCGAAGCTCGTGCCGGCCCCGCCCTTGCACGACATGAACGACACGATCCGCGTATCGTCGGTGTCGCGCCGCGTGCTTTGCGCGGCCGCGCGCTCGAGCGCATTGCCGAGCGCCTGTGGATCGAGCGGCCACTGCAGCACGTCCCGCGCGCCCGCGCGCATCGCGTCGAGCAGCATGTGCTGCGACGTGTCCGCCGTCACGAGAATGCAGGTCAGGCCCGCGTGCGCGCGGCAGATGCGCTCGATCGCCGACAGTTCGGACGGCTCGAGCGACGTGCCGTCGACCAGCAGGATGTCGAACGCGTCGAGCCCGTCGGTGCGATGTTCGATCTGCGACGGGCGACCGGTCGCGCGCGTGGCGCGATAACGTCCGCAGTCGGCCACGAGGCGCGCGATCTGCGTGAGTCGCGCGGTATCGTCGGAAGCTACGAGGATGTTGATCATGTCGTGTGCCTCGCCTGTTCGATCAATTGCAGTTTGGGCCGCCGGTCGCGGAAGTCAGGCTTTCGCGCGGCAGCGTCGTCGCGAAAGCCGGCATCCTGACCGAGACATTCACGAACGGGATCATCGTCTTGACCGTGACGTTCGTGACGCTGACGGTCACGAACGCGCACGAATTCACGTCGCAGCTCGCCGGCGAGTAGTTCACCGACACGTTCGCGTTCGACAGCAGCGGCAGCAGCGCCCTCACGCGCTTCGCGACGCCGGCGGCGTTCACGTCGCACACCACCGCCGTGCGCGCGCCGAGACGCACGGCTTCGCTCGCGGTGTTCCAGTAGAACAGCACGCGGCCGAATTCGAAGATGCCGATCAGCAGCATGATCAGGACCGACGCGATCAGCGCGAACTCGACGATCGTCGAGCCGCGCTGGGCGCGGCGGCGTGACTGGGGGGCATGGCGTGCGTTCATGACACTTGCCTCATCACGGTGACGATGTTGTTGAAGGTGATCGACGGCAGCCACGGGTATGCGGGAATCGGCTGGTATTTGTAGCCCGTGATCTTCACTTCGACGACGTTGATCGCGCCCGTCGCCGTCCCGCTTGCCGTGTTGTTGTTCGAGTCGTAGGTCGGCAGGTTCGCGAACTGCGACGGATCGGACGTGTCGCTGCAGCCGGTCGTGCGCTGCGCGTCGCAGATCGTCACCATCGACGTCGTGAGCCCAGGCACCAGCTCGGTGCCCGACGAGCCGCACGTCGTGCTGCCGTAGACGACGAGGCACTGCGCCTGCGACACCGGGTACGCGCTGTCGGTCGGCAGCCAGACCGACAGGTAGCGCGCCGCATTGCGCGTCGCCTTGGTCAGCGTCTCGTACTGGTAGATCGCGCGGCCGAACTCGGCCACGCCGGTCGCGAGCATGATCATCGGTACCAGCACGAGCGCGAACTCGACGGCGGCGACGCCACGGGTGCGCGAACGGCGAAACGGCGGCTTCTTCATGATCATCTCTCCGCTATTGAACGAGCATCGGAACCTGGGTCCCGGACGCGCTGCCGCTGCCGGGCAAGCCGTGCGTCGCGCACGGGTTGTTGCCGGAGACCGACGAGCCGAGGTATTCGAGGTGCGCCACGACGGCGCCGCTGCCGGCGCTGAACGGAAGTGGATCGAGCATCAGCACGCAATCCCATTGCGTGACGTGCACCTTGCCGCTATTGCCGTTCAGCGTCGAGCAGTCGCCCTCCGGCGCGAGCGCGACACGGCGGTCGCCGCCGAAGGTCTGGTAATTGCTCGCCGTCGCGGTGCCGTTGGTCGAAATCCCGCTGCCTGACGGCGGCGCGCCGTCGCCCTGGTAGGGCTTGAAGCTCGCGCGGTCGGCGACGAACTGCGTGTACGCGTCGCCCTTGATGCCGGCCGTTCCGGGCGGCCCGTAGTTAGGGCCGACGTACGCGTAGCCGGTGAAGTCGGGCTGGCCGCTCGACCCGTTCGCGCCGTTCGTATAGATGCCGAAGCGCGTATTCCAGGCACGCAGCGACGCGGACTTCAGGCCCGTGGTGCTGAGGTCCGGCGGGCTCGTGATGTTGCAGGTGTTGCCCGACAGCTCGCCGGCCAAGGTGGTTTCGTTCGTCGAGCCGTCGAGCGCGGCCCAGCCGAAGCTGCCGGGGCCGTAGGTCGACGACGACCCGGACGGCGACGTGATCCAGTCGCCGACCTTGTACGCAGGTGCGCCCGCCGCGCGGCACACGAACACCGGAATCGCGCAGGTCGTCTGCCCGCCGCCGACAGTCGCGATCGCGCTGGCCGACACCTCCGCCGCGTTCGCGAGCTTCGTGCCGGGCAGCACGTTCAGCACCTCGATGAACCAGTGCGCGATGTTGCTCAGCGTCGCGGTGCACTGCACGTACTTGACGTTAGCCGGCGTCGTGACCGCGCTCTTCGTCAGGAACGGGTTGGACAGCGAATCGCTGAACGTCACGTTCGCGTTCGTCGACATCTGCACCGACTTGTTCTGGAAAAACACGAAATTCAGGTGGCCGGCGGCGATACCGTCCGCCTCGGCCACCGACAGGCTGATGGCTGAAGTCAGGTCACGCGCAGCCGACAGCGCGCATGCATCGGCGCTGTTCTGCAGTTCGCTGCGCGTGACGTACAGCTTGCCGAGATCCAGCGCGAGACCGACAAACCCGATCATCACCGCCAGTGCGAGACCGACGATGATCGCGACGGCACCGCGCTGGCGATGCAGGCTGCGACGCATGACTTTCGGATAGCGGGCTGCGCTGTTCATGGCGTTCTCCCTGAGCGTGCCGTCGTTACTGGGTGGCCTTGCCGATGCCGATCACGAACGCATTGGCGGGCGGATCGACCTGCTTGAACGACTTTTCGTAGTTGTCGAGCGCCGACGCTGCCGCGCCGCCGTCGACCACCGTCGTCGCGGCCGCGTGTTCGGCGGCATGCGGGTCGATGATCTGGGCCTGCGTCACGGCGCGGACCGATTCGCCGAAGCGGGTGTCCCACACCGGGGTCGACGACATGCAGCCGGCAAGCGCGAAGGCGAGCGGTGCGGCGAGCGCCGCACGGCGCACGAATACGAAGTAGGCGGATTTCATGAGTGTCCCCTTGGATGGCATCAACGATCGGTGGACCCGGATTCCGAGCGGGCGACCTGCGCGTGGGCGGCCGCCGGGAGCCGGTGCGTCGGCTGGGTCGGTGTAGCCGGGCCGGCCGCGGCAAGACGCGCGGCGGTGGCTTCAATGCGCGCGACACGGGCTGCGTTGGCTGCGTTCGCCGCATCGGCCGCG
>NZ_QOBB01000016.1:0-64404 GCF_024704855.1 Burkholderia sp. HAN2018
CCTCTCAGCAGGATTCCGACCATGTCAAGGGTAGGTAAGGTTTTTCGCGTTGCATCGAATTAATCCACATCATCCACCGCTTGTGCGGGTCCCCGTCAATTCCTTTGAGTTTTAATCTTGCGACCGTACTCCCCAGGCGGTCAACTTCACGCGTTAGCTACGTTACTAAGGAAATGAATCCCCAACAACTAGTTGACATCGTTTAGGGCGTGGACTACCAGGGTATCTAATCCTGTTTGCTCCCCACGCTTTCGTGCATGAGCGTCAGTATTGGCCCAGGGGGCTGCCTTCGCCATCGGTATTCCTCCACATCTCTACGCATTTCACTGCTACACGTGGAATTCTACCCCCCTCTGCCATACTCTAGCCTGCCAGTCACCAATGCAGTTCCCAGGTTGAGCCCGGGGATTTCACATCGGTCTTAGCAAACCGCCTGCGCACGCTTTACGCCCAGTAATTCCGATTAACGCTTGCACCCTACGTATTACCGCGGCTGCTGGCACGTAGTTAGCCGGTGCTTATTCTTCCGGTACCGTCATCCCCCGACTGTATTAGAGCCAAGGATTTCTTTCCGGACAAAAGTGCTTTACAACCCGAAGGCCTTCTTCACACACGCGGCATTGCTGGATCAGGCTTTCGCCCATTGTCCAAAATTCCCCACTGCTGCCTCCCGTAGGAGTCTGGGCCGTGTCTCAGTCCCAGTGTGGCTGGTCGTCCTCTCAGACCAGCTACTGATCGTCGCCTTGGTAGGCCTTTACCCCACCAACTAGCTAATCAGCCATCGGCCAACCCTATAGCGCGAGGCCCGAAGGTCCCCCGCTTTCATCCGTAGATCGTATGCGGTATTAATCCGGCTTTCGCCGGGCTATCCCCCACTACAGGACATGTTCCGATGTATTACTCACCCGTTCGCCACTCGCCACCAGGTGCAAGCACCCGTGCTGCCGTTCGACTTGCATGTGTAAGGCATGCCGCCAGCGTTCAATCTGAGCCAGGATCAAACTCTTCAGTTTAAACCTGTTACTGTTTTCGGTTCGGTTAAGAACCGGTCGCTCACTCAAAGCTGACAGGAATATGAATCACTTCATAAACCTGACTTACTTTAGTGTGAGACTCTTGATACTTTTGCTATCTGATCCGAGGATCAGCTCGCTTCCATCAAGCGCCCACACTTATCGGCTGTTAATTTTTAAAGAGCAATCTGCGAGGAACTTCGTGTTTCCCGGCAGCGCTGCGTTTTCAGCAGCAGAGAAGCGAGATTATGAACCGTGTTTCGCAGCTCGTCAACAACTTTTTACACTACATCGTTGCGACTGCGGGGTTCAACTTCCAGGCCAGCCGCGCGCCCGACACTGCGGCACACCACCAGCTTCGCTTCCCCCTTCCGCGCTGCGTTTCCGTTAGCGCGAAAGAGGCGTGATTCTAAGCACCCGCCCCCATCCACGCAAGCCCTTTGTGAAAATATTTTGAAAAGCCCCCGTGCGCTGACGCGCACCGGGGCTAGGGCTCGGCGGGCCGCCGGTGGCCATCGACCACAAGGGGGCCGGCGACACTTCCCTCTATATATAGACGCTCATTACTTGCCGCCCACCGCGGTCTGCAGTTGCTCAATCGGCACCGCGTCGGCCATCGCCGTGTATCCAGCGTCGCTCGGATGAATACCGTCGCCACTATCGAATCGACGCTGCAGCACGCTCGGGCGCGCCGGATCGCGCAGCACCGCGTCGAAGTCCACTACGCCGTCGAACCCGCCACCGCTCCGGATCCACCGGTTCACCTCGAGCCGGAGCGCCTCGCGCCCCGCCGGCAGCCCGGCCGGCGTCAGCGTCGCGCCGAAGACCTTCACGCCCTGACGGTGCGCCGCGTCGATCAGTCGGCGGTAGCCGTCGATCAGCGATGCAGCCGTGACCTGCGTATGCGGGTGGTCGCAATCGAGCCCCGCGCGCGGCGGCATTGCCGCAAAGTTGATGTCGTTGATCCCGATCAGCACGATCGCCGCCTTTACGCCCGCGCGCGACAGCGCATCGCGCTCGAACCGCGACGCCAGCGACGTGCCATAGCAAGCCGAATCGCTGAGCAGCCGGTTTCCGCTGATCCCGAGATTCGCGACGCCGATCGATTCCGCGCCCGAGGCGGCCAGCCGACGCGCCAGTGCGTCCGGCCAGCGGCGGTTCCGGTTCACGCTCGAGCGCAGCCCGTCGGTGATCGAATCGCCGATCGCGGCTACGCTTGCGCGCGCGGAACCGGTCTCGACCGCGAGCTCGGTCACCCATGCAAATTGGGTAAAGTGGGTGCGGAACGCGGCAGCCCCCGGATCACTCACGTGCTCGCCCGGCACCGACACATAATTGAACTGGTTCGACACGCGGTGCCAGACCGTCATCCGCTGGTTCGGCCCCATCTGGAGGCTGATCGCATACGGCTGCCCGGCCCTGACGTCGATCCCCACCGGATCGCTTTCGAGTTCCTGGCCCGGCGCAAGCGTCACCGACACCTTGCCGCCGAACCGGACCGGCGCGGCCGCATCGCCGGACAGCGCCGCACCTTCGCCAGCGCGCGCGACGCTCGCCGCCTCGACGACGAGGGGGGAACGACCGTATGCATTGCTGACGCGGATCCGTGCGGCGCGCCCCGACACTGTCGGATAGACGATCTGGCGCAAGGTGCGACCGGCAACGTCGGGCGCGCGATAAAGCGGCGGCGGTGCGGCAAGGTCGGGAATCGGCTGCAACGCGGTCGCCCACGCGGCAACCCATCCCGCCGGCGCGGCCGAAGCCGACGCCACGAGCGGCGAGACAAAAGCGGCCGCACCCAGCACGGCCGCGGCGATACTGCTTCGGAATGACATCGGCAAAATCCTCGTCGGAAAGCGGGCATTGTGCCGCAGAAGGCGCGGCTCCCGCGTGCCGGCCGCCATCACGCAGCACCATCGCGCCCCGATGTCCCTCGTTTACCCGAGTCTTTCCGCAAATCCGCAAGAAATTTATTAACCGACCGGTCGGTTGGTTTATAATTCGCACACATTCAACCGGACGAGAGCCTCGCCATGTACACGCAATCCCTCGACATCCCCGGCAACGTCGCGCCGCTCGACGCCGCAGCCGAGTCGCCCGAGCAGGCGCGGTTCGATGCGGTCATGGCTGCCGACGGCAAGATCGAACCGCAGGACTGGATGCCCGACGCCTATCGCAAGACGCTGGTCCGCCAGATCTCGCAGCACGCGCACTCGGAAGTCGTCGGCATGCTGCCGGAAGGCAACTGGATCTCCCGCGCGCCGAGCCTGAAGCGCAAGGCGATCCTGCTCGCGAAGGTCCAGGACGAAGCCGGCCACGGCCTCTATCTTTATAGCGCGGCCGAAACGCTCGGGGTATCGCGCGATTCGCTGATCGACGCGCTGCACGCCGGCAAGGCGAAATACTCGAGCATCTTCAACTACCCGACGCCGACCTGGGCCGACGTCGGCGTGATCGGCTGGCTGGTCGACGGCGCCGCGATCATGAACCAGATCCCGCTGTGCCGCTGCACGTACGGCCCGTACGCGCGCGCGATGATCCGCGTGTGCAAGGAAGAATCGTTCCACCAGCGCCAGGGCTTCGACGCGCTGCTGTCGATGATGAAGGGCAGCGACGCGCAACGCGCGATGGTCCAGCAGGCCGTGAACCGCTGGTGGTGGCCGGTGCTGATGATGTTCGGCCCGAGCGACGCCGATTCGGTCCACAGCAACCAGTCCGCGAAATGGGGCATCAAGCGGATCACGAACGACGACCTCCGGCAAAAATTCGTCGACGCGACGGTCGACCAGGCGAAGGTGCTCGGCGTGACGCTGCCCGATCCCGACCTGAAGTGGAACGAAGCACGTGGCCACCACGACTACGGCACGATCGACTGGGACGAATTCTGGCGCGTGGTCAACGGCGACGGCCCGTGCAACAAGGAACGCCTCGCGACCCGCGTGAAAGCGCACGAGGACGGCGCATGGGTGCGCGAAGCCGCCCTCGCCCACGAAGCAAAGCGCCGCGCGCGCGCCGAACAGCACGCCGCCTGAGCGGCACACCATCGAATTCAGGATTCAGGAGAAAGTGATGAACAAGGAATGGCCGATCTGGGAAGTGTTCGTGCGCAGCAAGCAGGGGCTCGACCACAAGCATTGCGGCAGCCTGCATGCCGCCGACGCGTCGATGGCGCTGCGCATGGCGCGCGACGTCTACACGCGCCGCCAGGAAGGCGTGAGCATCTGGGTGGTGCCGTCGTCGGCGATCACCGCGTCGGATCCGAGCGAGAAGGCCGAGCTGTTCGAACCGGCGGGCGACAAGATCTATCGTCACCCGACGTTCTACACGCTGCCCGACGAAGTCAACCACATGTAACGCCCGCGCCATGACGATCACGCCCGAACACCTCTCCTACGTGCTGCGACTCGCGGACAACACGCTGATCCTCGGTCAGCGCAATGCCGAATGGTGCGGCCATGGCCCGATCCTCGAGGAAGACATCGCGCTCACCAACATGAGCCTCGACCTCATCGGCCAGGCACGCATGCTGTATACGCATGCGGCCGAACTCGAGCGCCAGCTCACCGGCGCGACGAAGACCGAGGACGACTACGCGTACTTCCGCACCGAGCGCGAGTTCGCGAACTTCACGCTCGCCGAACTGCCGCATTACGGCCCGCTCGCCGGCACCGCGCACGCCGACAAGGACTACGCGGTGACGATCGTGCGCAACTTCCTGTACTCGGCGCTGATGCTGCACGTGTGGAGCGCGCTGGAAACGTCGACCGACACGCAGCTCGCCGCGATCGCCGCGAAATCGGTGAAGGAAACCCGCTATCACGTGCAGCACGCACGCGAGTGGCTCGTGCGCCTCGGCGACGGCACCGACGAATCGCACCGTCGCGCGCAGGACGCGCTCGACTACCTGACGCCGTATACGCGCGAATTCTTCGCCGCCGATGCGATCGACGACGCAGTCGCGGCCGAAGGCATCGCCCCGGCACCGGCCACGCTCGAAGCGGCGTGGCGCGCGGACGTGGACGACGCGCTCGTGGAGGCGACGCTCACGCTGCCGGCCCCCGTGCAGCACGTGACGACCGGCAAGCAGGGCGAGCATTCGGAACACATGGGCTACCTGCTCGCGGAACTGCAAAGCCTCGCACGCCAGCACCCCGGCGCGACCTGGTAACCCCGACGCCACGGAGCCCGACGATGTCCGTCCAGACCACCCCCGCCAACGCCGTGCCTGCCGCGCGCCGCGACGATCCGCTGCTCGCCCGCGCATGGGACGTGCTCGAAGCCGTGCCCGATCCCGAGATCCCGGTCGTGTCGATCCGCGAGCTCGGCATCCTGCGCGACGTCCGCCGCGCGGACGACGGCCAGCTCGAGGTCGTGATCACGCCGACCTACTCGGGCTGCCCGGCCATGTCGCAGATCGCCGAAGACATCGCCGCCGCGCTGCAGGCCGCCGACCTGCCGCCGCACCGGATCGAGACGGTGCTCGCGCCCGCGTGGACGACCGACTGGATCACGCAGGAAGCGCGCGACAAGCTGCGTGCGTACGGCATCGCGCCGCCGGTCGGCCAATGCGGCACCGCCGCGCCGCGGGAAAACGTCGTGCGCTTCGTGCCGCGGCCCGTCGCGGCGCCCGCGTGCCCGCGCTGCGGCTCGGCACGCACCGAGCGTCTCGCGCAATTCGCGTCCACGGCCTGCAAGGCGCTGTATCGCTGCGTCGACTGCCGCGAACCCTTCGACTACTTCAAACCCTACTAATCGATATGGCGACCCCGCAATTTCATCCGCTGCGTATCCGCGACGTGCGGCCCGAGACCGCCGACGCCGTGACCGTCTCCTTCGACGTGCCGCCCGAGCTGCGCGACGCGTACCGCTTCACGCAGGGCCAGTTCGTCACGCTGAAGACCCACATCGACGGCGAGGAAACGCGCCGCTCGTATTCGATCTGCGTCGGCACGACGGACTACGACCGTGACGGCGAACTGCGCATCGGCATCAAGCGCGTACGCGGCGGCCGCTTCTCGAACTTCGCCTTCGATACGCTGAAGCCCGGCCACACGATCGACGTGATGACGCCGGACGGCCGTTTCTTCACGCACCTGAACGCCGACCACGGCAAGCAGTACGTCGCGTTCTCCGGCGGCTCCGGGATCACGCCGGTGCTCGCGATCGTGAAGACGACGCTCGAACTGGAGCCCCGCAGCACGTTCACGCTGATCTACGGCAACCGCAGCGTCGACGCGATCATGTTCGCGGAGGAGCTCGAGGACCTGAAGAACCGCTACATGAACCGCTTCGTCCTCTATCACGTGCTGTCGGACGACCAGCAGGACGTCGAACTGTTCAACGGCGTGCTCGACCAGGCGAAATGCGCGGAATTCCTCGGCACGCTGACGCCGGCCGACGCGATCGACGAAGCATTCATCTGCGGCCCGGCGCCGATGATGGACGCGGCGGAAGCCGCGCTGAAGGCAGCCGGCGTGCCGCAGGCGAAGGTGCACGTCGAGCGCTTCGGCACGCCGCTGCCGCAAGCCGGTGCGCCGGTCGTCGAAATCACCGACCAGACGCCGGCCGCCGACCTCGAAATCGTGCTCGACGGCAAGAAGCGCAAGCTGCGGCTGCCGTACGAAGGCGTGAGCCTGCTCGATATCGGCCTGCGGGCGGGCCTCGCGCTGCCCTACGCGTGCAAGGGCGGCGTGTGCTGCACGTGCCGCGCGAAGGTGCTCGAGGGCGAAGTGCGGATGGAGAAGAACTACACGCTCGAGGAGCATGAAGTGAAGGACGGCTTCGTGCTCACGTGCCAGTGCCACCCGGTCAGCGACAAGGTCGTCGTGAGCTTCGACGAGCGTTGAGCGACGTCGCGTCGCGGCGCCGGACGGTTTCTCGCCGTCACACATCTCGCTTACACTAGGGGCCGCCGGCCGGCTGGACATCGCAACGTCCGCCCGGCCGGCGGTTTTCTTTTGTTGACGACAGGCCGATGAGTACCATTCATGTGATTCAGGGCGGCACCGCCGCCGCGTCGCTGCGCGAGGCACTCGCGCAAGCCGGGCGCGACGAGCATGTCGTCGGATTGCTCGACGATCTCGGCGTCGGACCGCTCAAGGGCGCCGACGAGACGCCCGACACGCGCGCAGCCTTCTGGCAGCGCGTGCTCGGCGACCAGATTCCCGACTGGAACGCAGAGATCGAAGCCGAGTTCGCACGCCTCGACCAGCTGGCGACGGAGACGGGCCAGGTGGTGGTGTGGCATGCGCCGAGCGTCGGCGACAAGCTGCTGCTGCGGCGCGTCGCCTATCACCTGCGCAATGTCCCGCAACGCCTGAACGAAGTGCGGCTGTCGGCCGCCGACCTCGATCCGGCGCAGCGCGCGTCGCTGTCGCGCACCGATCAGGCATGCGCGACCGGCATGTTCTCGCCCGCCGAACTGGCGCGCAAGCGTCCGGTGGCCGCGCCGATCTCGGTGCTGCGCATCGGCCGCCTCGCGCTCGAATGGCAGGAGGCGAAGCACCAGAACGCCGAACTGCGCTACTGGGTCAGCAACACGATCAAGAGCGGCCACTATGAAGAACTCGACGCGCTGATCCTCGCGCGCGCGGAAACCGACTGGCTGCCCGCGCGGCGCCTCGTCGGCAGCATCATGGCCGACGCCGATCGCGGCGGGCTGTTCGTCAGCGACTCGATCGCCTGGTGGCGCTGCCGCGAACTCGCGGCGGCCGGCCGGCTCGAGCTGCAGGACGACACGCCCGACGCCCTCTCCTCCACGCAGGTGCGCGCGGCCCGCGCGGCCGCCACGCACCGCTAATCTTCCGCATTCGACCATGGCCCGTACCCGAGCGCCCGACCACGAATCCCAGCGCGAGCAGATCCTCGATCTGGCCGCCGACAAATTCGCGCAGACGAGCTATCCGAGCACGTCGATGTCCGATCTCGCGACCGCGAGCGGCACGTCGAAAGCACGCCTCTATCACTATTACGAGAGCAAGGAAGCGATCCTGTTCGACCTGCTCGACCGCTACACGAAACGGCTGATGCTGATCATCGCCGAGGTCGAAGGGGCGAGCCAGCGGCGCGGCCTCAGCGAGCGCGACGCGTTCGCGGAGCTCGTGCGCGCGTTCCTCGCCGAATACGAGACATCGCACAGCCGCCACGTCGCGCTGCTCAACGACGTGAAGTATCTCGAGGACGCGCAGCGTGAAATCGTGCTCGACCGCCAGCGCGACATCGTCGCGGCATTCACGCGACAGCTGGCGCGCGCGTACCCGGACCGCATCTCGAAGGAAAACCAGACTTCCGTGACGATGATGGTGTTCGGGATGATCAACTGGACGTTCACGTGGCTGAAGCCCGGCGGCCGCCTCGGCTACCGCGACTTCGCCGAGCAGGTGATCGACCTGATCGAACGCGGGCTGTCGACGGCCGCCTGATTGCCGCGCAGCAGCAAGCGTTGCGCGACGGGCACACTGCGACCGCCCGCCGCGCGTTTCATATGATGAATTTTAAATCCGTTTAAAATCAAATAGATATCCGATTAACTAAGCGGATTTAGAATTCATCCTCCAGCTCAAACATCGTTAAATACGGGTTTTCCCCAATCCGAGGGCTGACGGTCGGGTAAAATGCTGCTGCATTGCACAACCCGCTGTACGGTCACACATTGAGGAACCCACGATGAACACGCGATTCAACGGCTCTGCCGATGTCGTCGGCACCGCCGGTACTGCGCCGGTTCTCGTCAGGGAACTGGCTTCCAAAGACCGTGAGCAGATGCTCACCCACTTTCTCTCGCTCGACGAAGAGGACCGCCTGCTGCGCTTCGGCCAGATGGTGCCCGACCACGTGCTCGAGAACTATGTCCGCACGATCGACTTCGGTCGCGACACCGTGTTCGGCGTGTTCGACCACGACCTCGAACTGATCGGCGTCGGCCACCTGGCCTACCTGCCGGCCGAGGGCGACAAGCGCACGGCCGAATTCGGCGTGTCGGTGCTCGAAAGCGCACGCGGCCGCGGTGTCGGCTCAAAGCTGTTCGAACGCGCGGCGATCCGCAGCCGCAACACGCACGTGACGACGCTGTACATGCACTGCCTGTCGCGTAACGCGACGATGATGCACATCGCGAAGAAATCCGGGATGCGGATCGAGTATGCGTACGGCGAAGCCGATGCGTACCTGTCGCTGCCGCCGGCCGACCACTCGACGATCATCGCCGAGATGCTGCAGGAGCAGGCCGCGGTGTTCGACTACGCGATGAAGCGCCAGGCGCGCCGCACCACGAAGTTCATCGAATCGCTGATGCCCGCCGCCCTGACGGCGTAACGTCGGCCAGCCGGGCCGCGCCTTCTTCCGCGCGCCCGGCCCCTCCCTCCCCCGCCGCGCAACTAGCGCACCGACCGAATCGGCAACGCCGTCGTCTCCTTGAAGCATTCGAGCGAAAAGCTCGTCTTCACGTCGATCACCGACGGGTGATGCAGCAAATGCTCCTGCACGAAGCGGGAGAAATGCGCCATGTCCTCGACCTGCACGCGCAGCAGGTAATCCATGTCCCCCGTCATCGCGTGGCACGCGACCACTTCCGGCCAGGTCTGCACGGCCGCGCGAAACAGCTCCGCATGGGTCGCGCCCGCGCGCGCCGACGTTTCGTCGACCCGCACCGGCGCCAGGCCGCCGCGTTTCTCGAGCCGCACGCTCACGTACGCGAGCAGGTCGAGCCCGAGCTTCTGCGGATTCAGCAGCGCGACATAACCGGTGATCACGCCGATCTCCTCGAGCCGCCTGATCCGCCGCAGGCACGGGCTCGGCGACAGGTTCACGCGCTCGGCGATCTCCTGGTTCGACAGGCGTCCGTTCTCCTGAAGAATCGCGAGAATCCGCCGGTCGATGGCATCCAATTCGGCGTGCGCCATCTTCTGCCCTCCAATGATTATTTCAAGACTGGAAATTGCGCCATCGTAGGTTCGGGCGATCAAGTTCGCAAGTTTACGCTCGCGACTGCCCGCTACACTCTGTCGCACGTACCGATTCGTCGCGCACGCCGCCGCGTGTGCCACGTTCGACATCGAACCAGGCCGGACAGGCGCACGTCGCCGCGGCCGATCGCCCCCACAGGAGACACGCCATGCAGATCCCGAACTGGGACAACCCCGTCGGCACCGACGGCTTCGAATTCATCGAATACACGGCACCGGACCCGAAAGCGCTCGGACAGCTGTTCGAACGGATGGGTTTCACCGCGATCGCGCGCCACCGCCACAAGGACGTGACGCTGTACCGCCAGGGCGACATCAACTTCATCATCAACGCCGAACCCGATTCGTTCGCCCAACGCTTCGCGCGCCTGCACGGCCCGTCGATCTGCGCGATCGCGTTCCGCGTGCAGGACGCCGCGAAGGCGTACAAGCGCGCGCTCGAACTCGGCGCATGGGGCTTCGACAACAAGACGGGCCCGATGGAGCTGAACATCCCGGCGATCAAGGGCATCGGCGATTCGCTGATCTACTTCGTCGACCGCTGGCGCGGCAAGAACGGCGCGCAGCCGGGCGCAATCGGCGACATCAGCATCTACGACGTCGACTTCGAGCCGATCGCCGGCGCGAACCCGAACCCGGTCGGCCACGGCCTCACCTATATCGACCACCTGACGCACAACGTGCATCGCGGCCGCATGCAGGAATGGGCCGAGTTCTACGAGCGCCTGTTCAACTTCCGCGAAGTGCGCTACTTCGACATCGAAGGCAAGGTGACGGGCGTGAAGTCGAAGGCGATGACGTCGCCGTGCGGCAAGATCCGCATCCCGATCAACGAGGAAGGATCGGATACGGCCGGCCAGATCCAGGAATACCTCGACGCATACCACGGCGAAGGCATCCAGCACATCGCGCTCGGCGCCAGCGACATCTACCGGGCGGTCGACGGCCTGCGCAGCAAGGAAGTGAAGCTGCTCGACACGATCGACACGTATTACGAACTGGTCGACCGCCGCGTGCCGAACCACGGCGAATCGCTGGATGAACTGAAGAAGCGCAAGATCCTGATCGACGGCGCGCGCGACGATCTGCTGCTGCAGATCTTCACCGAGAACCAGATCGGACCGATCTTCTTCGAGATCATCCAGCGCAAGGGCAACCAGGGCTTCGGCGAAGGCAACTTCAAGGCGCTGTTCGAATCGATCGAGCTCGACCAGATCCGTCGCGGCGTCGTGCAGGACAAGGCCTGACGCATCCGGCGGGCGGCTGCCCCGGGGCAACCCGGCAACCCGCCCGATCCGGCGGTACAAAGAAAAAGGGCGGGAATCCGAGGATTCCCGCCCTTTTTGCATTCCGGCGCGGCCCGCCGGCCGCGCGAACGGATCAACGCGCGTTCGCCTTCGACGCGACGGCGCGCTCGGCCGACGGCTGCGCGACGGCGTCCTGGGCCGGCGCGATCTGCTGCATCTGCGCGCCGGCTGCCGCCAGTGCGCTCGCGCCTCGCGCGTGCACCGGGCCGGTCATCGAGAAAAACGCGGCGGACACGATCAGGAAACTCTGGATATGACGTGTGTTCATTGCACCTCCTGTAAAACTGCCGGCGCCTCCCCGATGCGTCGAAACAGACCGACGCGACCGGGCACCTCCGGCAGGCCGACAAGATTAACGGCATTTGCGCGCAGATGAACGCGGCCTTACATGCTTTTACATGATGTAACGCATGATTCAGCCCCTTTTTTACGGTGCGCCGCCGCGGCTCTCCCGGCATTCCAACCGATGGGCGGCGGGTTTGCCCCAGTGCTACCATCGCTTAAAACCGGCGAACATGCCGGCCACTGCCGACGCATCCAAAAGATGCCGACGCAACCGAAGTTTTGGTGATCCCAGACCGGGTGGAGGAGACAGTTAATGAATGCCCCGCTAGACGCAGACCAACGCGCGTCGCTAGAAGCCGCGCTGAAGTCCGTCACGCTTGACGACAAATACACACTTGAGCGCGGTCGCGCGTACATGAGCGGCATCCAGGCCCTCGTGCGCCTGCCGATGCTCCAGCAGGAACGCGACCGCGCCGCCGGTCTCAATACGGCCGGCTTCATCTCCGGCTACCGCGGCTCGCCGCTTGGCGGCCTCGATCTGTCGCTCTGGAAAGCCAAGCAGCACCTGGCAGCCCACCAGATCGTCTTCCAGCCCGGCCTCAACGAAGATCTCGCCGCCACCGCCGTGTGGGGCTCGCAGCAGGTGAACCTGTACCCCGGCGCGAAGCACGACGGCGTGTTCGGCATGTGGTACGGCAAGGGCCCGGGCGTCGACCGCACCGGCGACGTCTTCAAGCACGCGAACTCGGCCGGCTCGTCGCAGCACGGCGGCGTGCTGGTGCTCGCCGGCGACGACCACGCGGCAAAATCGTCGACGCTCGCACACCAGTCCGAACACATCTTCAAGGCCTGCGGGCTGCCCGTGCTGTTCCCGTCCAACGTGCAGGAATATCTCGATTTCGGCCTGCACGGCTGGGCGATGAGCCGCTACTCGGGCCTGTGGGTCGCGCTCAAGTGCGTGACGGACGTCGTCGAATCGTCGGCATCGGTCGACATCGACCCGCATCGCACCGAGATCGTGCTGCCGACCGACTTCATCCTGCCGGAAGGCGGCCTGAACATCCGCTGGCCCGACCCGCCGCTCGTGCAGGAAGCGCGGCTGCTCGACTACAAGTGGTATGCGGCGCTCGCCTATGTGCGCGCGAACAAGCTCGACCGCATCGAAATCGATTCGCCGAACGCGCGCTTCGGGATCATGACCGGCGGCAAGGCCTATCTCGACGTGCGCCAGGCGCTGACCGACCTCGGCCTCGACGACGAAACCTGCGAGCGGATCGGCATCCGGCTCTACAAGGTCGGCTGCGTGTGGCCGCTCGAAGCGCAGGGCGCCCAGGCGTTCGCGCGCGGCCTCGACGAAATCCTCGTCGTCGAGGAAAAGCGCCAGATCCTCGAATACGCGATCAAGGAAGAGCTGTACAACTGGCCCGACGGCCAGCGGCCGCGCGTATTCGGCAAGTTCGACGAAAAGGACGGCGCCGGCGGCGAATGGTCGGTGCCGATGGGCAACTGGCTGCTGCCCGCGCACTACGAGCTGTCGCCCGCGATCATCGCGAAGGCGATCGCGACGCGCCTCGAGAAGTTCGAGCTGCCGTCCGACGTGCGCGCGCGCATCGCCGCGCGGCTCGCGGTGATCAACGCGAAGGAAATGGCGCTCGCGAAGCCGCACGTGCAGACCGAGCGCAAGCCGTGGTTCTGCTCGGGCTGCCCGCACAACACGTCGACCAACGTACCGGAAGGCTCGCGTGCGATCGCCGGCATCGGCTGCCACTACATGACCGTATGGATGGACCGCAACACGAGCACCTTCAGCCAGATGGGCGGCGAAGGCGTGCCGTGGATCGGCCAGGCGCCGTTCACGGACGAGAAGCACGTGTTCGCGAACCTCGGCGACGGCACCTATTTCCACTCGGGCCTGCTGGCGGTGCGCGCGGCGATCTCGTCGAAAGCGAACATCACCTACAAGATCCTCTACAACGACGCCGTCGCGATGACGGGCGGCCAGCCGGTCGACGGCGTGCTGACGGTGCCGCAGATCACGCACCAGCTCGCGTCGGAAGGCGCGAAGAAGATCGTGATCGTCACCGACGAGCCGGAGAAGTACGACAGCCAGAAGGCGCTGCTCGCGCCGGGCGTGCCGATCCATCATCGCGACCAGCTCGACGACGTGCAGCGCGAGCTGCGCGAGATCGAAGGCACGACGATCCTGATCTACGATCAGACCTGCGCGACCGAGAAGCGCCGCCGCCGCAAGCGCGGCACCTATCCGGATCCGGCGAAGCGCGTGGTGATCAACGACGCGGTGTGCGAAGGCTGCGGCGACTGCTCGGTGCAGTCGAACTGCCTGTCGGTCGAGCCGCTGGAAACCGAATTCGGCACGAAGCGCCAGATCAACCAGTCGAGCTGCAACAAGGACTTCTCGTGCGTGAAGGGCTTCTGCCCGAGCTTCGTCACGGTCGAGGGCGGCCAGTTGAAGAAGCCGAAAGCCGTGTCGGTCGACGGCAACGCACTGCCGCCCATTCCCGAACCGACGCTGCCGGACATCGACCGCGCATACGGCGTGCTCGTCACGGGCGTCGGCGGCACGGGCGTCGTCACGATCGGCGCGCTGCTCGGGATGGCCGCGCACCTGGAAAACAAGGGCGTGACCGTGCTCGACGTCACCGGCCTCGCGCAGAAGGGCGGCGCCGTGATGAGCCACGTGCAGATCTCGCACGCGCCGACCGACATCCACGCGACGCGGATCGCGATGGGCGAGGCCGACCTCGTGATCGGCTGCGACGCGATCGTCACGGCCGGCGACGAGTGCACGTCGCGGATGCGGCACGACGCGACGCGCGTGGTCGTCAACAGCGCACAGACGCCGACCGCCGAGTTCATCAAGAACCCGAACTGGGCATTCCCGGGCCTGTCCGCCGAGAACGACATCCGCGCGGCGGCCGGCGAGGCGGTCGACTTCATCGACGCGAACCGCTTCGCGGTCGCGCTGCTCGGCGACGCGATCTACACGAACCCGTTCGTGCTCGGCTACGCATGGCAGAAAGGCTGGCTGCCGCTCACGCTCGTGTCGCTCGTCCGCGCGATCGAGCTGAATGCGGTATCGGTCGAGAAGAACCGTGCGGCATTCGACTGGGGCCGCCGCGCCGCGTACGACCTGGCGAGCGTGAAGCAGGCCGCGGCCGGCGACGCGCGCCCCGCGCAAGGCGCCACGGTGATCGCGCTGCACACGAAGAAGGCGGTCGACGCACTGATCGCGAAGCGCGTGGAATTCCTCACCGCGTACCAGAACGCCGCGTATGCGGCGCGCTATGCGGCGTTCGTCGACAAGGTGCGCGCCGCCGAGCGTGCACTGGCGGACGGCGACACGGTGCAGGAGCAGCTGACTGAAGCAGTCGCCCGCAACCTGTTCAAGCTGATGGCGTACAAGGACGAATACGAGGTCGCGCGGCTGCAGTCCGATCCCGCGTTCCTCGCGCGCCTGTCCGCGCAGTTCGAAGGCGACTGGAAGCTGAAATTCCACCTCGCGCCGCCGCTGTTCGCGAAGACGGACTCACACGGCCATCTGGTGAAGAAGGCGTACGGCCCGTGGATGATGACGGCCTTCCGCTGGCTCGCGAAGGCGAAGTTCCTGCGCGGTACGGGGCTCGACCCGTTCGGCCGCACCGAGGAACGCCGCTCCGAGCGCGCGCTGATCGGCGAGTACGAAGCGCTGATCGACGAAGTGCTGGCCAGGCTGAACGCGGCCAACCGCCCGCTCGCCCTCGAGCTCGCGGCGCTGCCGGACGGCATTCGCGGCTACGGCCACGTGAAGGAGAACAACCTGCGCGCGGTACGCCAGAAGTGGAGCACGCTGCTCGCGAAGTGGCGGGCGCCGGCAGGCGGCCAGTCGCACCAGCAGGTCGCGTGACGGCCGGCCGACGGGCGCGGGCATTCGCGGTTCGAACGCCCGCCCCGGCCGGCGATTCGCAATAAAAAAACGCCACGGAACGCAGGTTCCGTGGCGTTTTTCCTTGCGCCGCGCCTGAAGCGCGACACACGCAGGCGTGGACTTACTTCGTGTTCACGTTCGCGGCGGCAACGGCCGTCATGTTGATGATCCGGCGCACGGTCGCAGCCGGCGTCAGGATGTGGACCGGCTTCGCCGCGCCGAGCAGGAACGGACCGACCGTCACGCCTTCGCCGCCGACCATCTTCAGCAGGTTGTACGCGATGTTCGCCGCTTCGACGTTCGGCATGATCAGCAGGTTCGCTTCGCCCGACAGCGTCGTGCCGGGGAACGCCTGCTTGCGGATCATTTCCGACAGCGCCGCGTCGCCGTGCATTTCGCCGTCGACTTCCAGGTTCGGCGCACGTTCGACGATCAGCTTGCGGGCCTCGCCCATCCGGCGCGACGACGCCGACGGCGCGCTGCCGAAGTTCGAGTTCGACAGCAGCGCGGCCTTCGGCGCGATGCCGAAGCGCTCGATCTCGGCCGCGGCCTGGATCGTCATGTCGGCGAGCTGTTCGGCGCTCGGCAGCTCGTTCACGTACGTGTCGCACACGAACAGGTTGCGGCCCGGCAGCATCAGCAGGTTCATCGCGGCGAAGTGCTCGGCGCCCTTCGCGCGGCCCAGCACCTGCTCGATGAACTTCAGGTGGCTGTGGAACGTGTCGATCATCCCGCAGATCATCCCGTCCGCATCGCCCAGGTGCACGAGCATCGTGCCGATCAGCGTGTTGAACTTGCGCATCGCGGCCTTCGCGACTTCCGGCGTCACGCCGTCGCGCGCGCCGATCTCCTGATACGCCTGCCAGTAGCGGTGGTAGCGCGCATCGTCTTCCGGATCGACGATTTCGAAATCGGTGCCGGCCTTGAGCTTCGAGCCGATCTTCTGCAGGCGCATGTCGACGACCGACGGACGGCCGATGATGATCGGCTTCGCGATCTTTTCCTGCAGCACGAACTGCGCGGCGCGCAGCACGCGCTCGTCCTCGCCTTCGGCAAACACGATGCGCGCCTGCTTCTGCTTCGCGGTCGCGAACACCGGGCGCATCACCATGCCGGTGCGGTAGACGGTCGCGCCGAGCTGCTCGCGGTAGGCGTCCATGTCCTGGATCGGACGCGTGGCGACGCCCGAATCCATCGCGGCTTGCGCGACGGCCGGCGCGATCTTGATGATCAGGCGCGGATCGAAGGGCTTCGGAATCAGGTAGTCCGGCCCGAATTCGAGCGAGTGGCCTTCATATGCCTTCGCGACTTCCTCGCTCTGGTCGGTTTCTTCCGCCAGTTCGGCGATCGCGCGCACGCACGCGAGCTTCATTTCTTCCGTGATCGTCGTCGCGCCGACGTCGAGCGCGCCGCGGAAGATGAACGGGAAGCACAGCACGTTGTTGACCTGGTTCGGGTAGTCCGAACGGCCGGTCGCGACGATCGCGTCCGGGCGCACGGCCTTCGCGTCTTCCGGGCGGATTTCCGGTTCCGGGTTCGCGAGCGCCAGGATCAGCGGCTTGTCGCCCATCGTCTTGACCATGTCTTGCTTCAGCACGCCCGCGCTCGAGCAGCCGAGGAACACGTCCGCGCCGACGATCGCGTCGGCGAGCGTGCGTGCGTCGGTGGTCGCCGCATAGCGCTGCTTCGACGGATCGAGATTGCCGCGCCCTTCGTAGATCACGCCCTTCGAATCGGCGACGAGGATGTTCGACTTCGTGAGACCCAGGTTCACCAGCAGGTCCAGGCACGCGATCGCTGCGGCGCCCGCGCCCGAGCACACGAGCTTCACTTCGGCGAGCTTCTTGCCGACGACCTTCAGGCCGTTCAGGATCGCGGCCGACGCGATGATCGCGGTGCCGTGCTGATCGTCGTGGAAGACGGGGATCTTCATGCGCTCGCGCAGCTTCTGCTCGATGTAGAAGCATTCCGGCGCCTTGATGTCCTCGAGGTTGATGCCGCCGAGCGTCGGCTCGAGCATCGCGATCGCCTCGACGAGCTTGTCGGGGTCGGATTCCGACAGTTCGATGTCGAACACGTCGATGCCCGCGAATTTCTTGAAGAGGCAGCCCTTGCCCTCCATCACCGGCTTCGCGGCCAGCGGGCCGATGTTGCCGAGGCCCAGCACGGCCGTACCGTTCGTGATGACGCCGACGAGGTTGCCGCGCGACGTGTACTTCTGCGCATCGAGCGGATCGGCGTGGATCGCTTCGCACGCAGCGGCGACGCCCGGCGAATACGCGAGCGACAGGTCGAGCTGGTTCGACAGCGGCTTGGTCGGGGTGACCGAAATCTTGCCGGGTTTCGGATTCTGGTGATAGGCGAGTGCCGCCTGCTTCAGTTGTTCGTCCATGATTGACCTGCGAGAGACATGCGAAATATTGACGGTTCAGTACACAGCACCTTGGGCCGCGTCTGCTTGAATCGAGGGGATGGTCGACTGCGAGACGGCACGCAGCGCGCCGGGTCGGCACGCCATCGAACCTTGGCGGATGGCAAAAGGAAAGTACAAAGTACTGAACGATTTCTAAGGGTCGCCTAGTGTACACCCCCTAAATGACCTCCGTTGGTGCAGCGCCGCATCCTCCGCATCAGCGCGAGCGGTCCCGCCCCGTTTGTTTCGCCGGTGGCGAGCCGAGCGCCGAACCCGCGCGAATTCCGCCGAAAACCGGCCTGAATCGGGTAAAATAGCGGGCTACGCGCGCAGCGATGCGATTGGCCCTCCGATCGCGCCCCGGCCCCCAGGGCAGGTTCCCCTTGCTGCGCCACCGGGCCCGCGCCCGCTCTTCGCTCATCACCCAAGGAATGCCCATGACAGGCTACGATCGTCAGTCGATCTCGGATACGACCGCCAAAATCCTGCTCGAAGTGCAGGCAGTGCACTTCAACGCAGAAAAACCGTTCATCTTCACGTCCGGCTGGGCAAGCCCCGTCTATATCGACTGCCGCAAGCTGATTTCGTATCCGCGCGTGCGCCGCGCGCTGATGGAAATGGCTGAAACGACGATCACGCGCGACATCGGCTTCGAGCAGATCGACGCGGTGGCGGGCGGCGAGACGGCCGGCATCCCGTTCGCGGCATGGATCGCGGACCGGATGATGGTGCCGATGCAGTACGTGCGCAAGAAGCCGAAGGGTTTCGGCCGCAACGCGCAGATCGAAGGCCATCTGGAAGAAGGCTCGCGCGTGCTGCTCGTGGAAGACCTGACGACCGACAGCCGCAGCAAGATCAACTTCGTCAACGCGCTGCGCACCGCGGGCGCGACCGTGAACCACTGCTTCGTGCTGTTCCACTACGACATCTTCAAGGAAAGCGTGTCGGTCCTGAAGGACATCGACGTCGACCTGCACGCGCTCGCCACGTGGTGGGACGTGCTGCGCGTCGCGAAGGCTTCGGGCTACTTCGAGACGAAGACGCTCGACGAAGTCGAGAAATTCCTGCACGCACCGGCCGAGTGGTCGGCGGCGCACGGCGGCGCGACGGCCCCGAAGGAATGACGCCGCGCCGGCCCGCAGGCCGGCGTCCTGGCTGAACAAGCCGCCCGCTTCATCGCGGGCGGTTTTTTTTCGTCCGCCGATTCGCGCAGCAAACGATCGCGACCATGGGTCGCGGCGTGCATCGCTCATCGAACCCTAATGCTAGACTTGATCCATCGTCGCCATCAGCTGCGCGGGCAACGCACAACGCCAACAACGCCGGAAGCATCGGTCCGGCCCACGTGACGGGAGAAGCGCCATATGCGTGTGGATCGCCGGATGAAGAGAGGTGAGATATTTCCAAGGGAGAACGCGCGATATTTCCGGTATGAGGCGGGACGGAACGGGATCACACGAAACGGCGCTTGCAAACCACTTGCGTAGGTTGAAACAGAAATATATCTCTCTGGGGCAAGGCCCGCGAGGGCCGCGTCAGGCCGAAGGCAAGGCTCGCGAGGAGACAGTGGTCAACGGTGGAACCGCGTAGCGGTTGTCCCCGCCCTTGTGGTGGGGGCAACACCGTTGTCCACTGGCGGACGCGGGATTTACGACGACACTTGCGGACCGAACCTGCGGCACTACGTCGGCAGCTGCAAAGGAGTCTGAGGGGCGGCTACCTACCTGTCAAGGCAGCCTCCTCAAGCTCAATCGGCAGAAGTGGGGCTCGCAAACAGGTCGCGTTGGCGGGCGGCGATTTCCTCGCGTCGAACCGCCTTGATGATCTTGTAAATCCACTGGAGTGACACACCGAACTTCCGCGCCAGCTCGGCATGGTTGTCGCCGCGGAATTCGTCGAAAATCTGCCGATCTCGCTGGGACAGCCGGTAGGACACGCCCATTGGAAAGTAGATGTTCTGGCCGCCCCAGTGGCCGGCCATGCGGTCGGCGATCTCGCGGCCGAGCTGGTTCGCCTGGTCGGCGCCGATGTCGGCCAGCTCGATCAGGGCCTGGGCGACCTGCAAAGACAAGTCAACCAGCAGTTCCGGCCCCTTGCTTTTGAACGTTTCGTCCTTCATACGGCCTCCGTCGTCCTGTCACGCCATTTTTTGAGGTGCTCGATTACACGGGATGCCTGGGCGGAACTGAGCCATTCGAGCGCATCGACGTGCGTCATGCGCTTTACGAAAGCCCCAAGCGCTTCCTCAGACCGGTTCTGCACGACGCCACGATCCGCCAGCTCTAGCCAGAGGCCGCGGATCATCTTCGATTGCTCGTCGTCTGCCTGCCCGCGCGAGCCCTTTTTGGAACGCACTTTAAAGCCGCAGCGCTTCAGGTGTTCCAGAACCCTTTCCAGTTCTGGAATGGTCAGGTCCGCGGCGGATTCCTTCTTTCCAATCTGCATCAGGACAGCACGGTAGCTGTCGTCAGGCATCGCCAATTCACGCTTTGCGACGTGAATTAAACGGATGAGCTGCTTCCGATCAGCCATTTCGGACTCGTCCAGATGCGGCGCGAGCATTCAGCGCGTCGGCGATTTCCATCGCGACTACTGGACTGGTGGCGACAGCAAGCTTTGCGCCACCTTGCCAGAGTTCCAGACCGTATTGCCGGGTCGGGATGAAGCTCGAAGCCCGTGCGTCCGCCGGGGTGGATGCGAATTTCACCCATTCGGCGCAGCCTTCGCGCACTCGCGGTAGATCGCCGCCGCAGACACAGCCGCCCGCGCGCTCGCAATAGCCGCTCTGCGCTGTTGCGGGAGGTTCGACTGGGGATGCGGCGAGGTTTCTCGCGTGTTGATCGGCCAGCTCGACCACGAACTCATCGTCGTTCGCGTCGACCTGGTCATCGTTCAGATAGCGGGAAGGATTGTCTCGGCGGTACAGTTTCAGCGCCGCCCGCACGGTGCGATAGAACACTTCGCGCGTGATCGTGGGGGAAGTCACCGTTTCAGCGTGGCTCATATCGGTCGTCATGGTGTGATCCTTGTTCAGAGTGCGTCGTCCGGGCAAACCGTGGACGCCCGATCCATCGGGCGTCACGCCGTAGCTCGACGATTACTTGACGGCGTCCTTCAGCCCTTTGCCCGCCTTGAACTTCGGCGCCTTCGAAGCCGGGATCTTTATTTCCTCGCCGGTCGCCGGGTTGCGGCCCGTGCGAGCCGCACGTGCGCCAACACTGAACACGCCGAAGCCCGTGAGCGTCACGGTGTCGCCCTTCCGCAGGGACTTTGTGATGCCCTCCAGGACTGCCTCCAGTGCAAAGCCGGAATCGGCTTTCGTCAGGCCCGTTTCGGCCGCTACGTGGTTGATCAGGTCCGCTTTGTTCATAAATGCTCCGTATGGTGGGTACCGCGAAACGCTCGCGGCCAGCGAAATAACCCGGCGCCGCGGTTACGCGTTCGCGATGTCGAGCGGAATCTGTACGTATTGATCGGTGTCGCCGACACGCTCGTAGACGCGGACATACGACTTGCTGCCGATCACCTGCAGGGCTTCGCCGATCGCCCGCATCGCTTCCAGCCAGCGCGGATCGGTGATATCCAGGCGCCGCAGCGCGAGCACGCGCCCGGTGTTGATCTGACCTTCCTTGTCGGTCGCAAACGCCTGCGTCACGATCGCCTGAATCTCGGGGCGAGCATCCAAGGTCCAGTCACGAAGACACTCGTCGATCATGGATTTGGCTGCCTGCAGGCGTTCATCGAACGCGATGCGGTCCTGGATGGCCCGCTGGATGCGATAGCGGCCGTCGAAGGAGTACAGGGTGACGTTGCCTTTCTTGCCGCCGACCTTCGAGCCGTATTCCTCCGCGGAAAGGTCGATGAAGGCCGAGATATCGCCGAAGATTCGAGCCTTCAGGTCGACGAGTCCCTTCGATCTCGTTTTGGCTTCGTCCGCCAGCTCGCGAACGAGGCGATCGCGCTCGCGGTCGATCGGCTTGATCATGGTTTCGGGAATCAGGCAGCCTTTCGCGTCCTGCCAGTAACCGTTCGGAATCTGTTTCTGTTCCATGTGGTGCTCCTGATCGGTAGATGGTTGAAGATTGGTTAGCTCGTCCACCAGCGACGTATTTCCTTGCGGCAGAGGCAGACGAGAAAGACAATTCCCGCGGCGATAACAATCGCGTCGGTCATGGCTTCGTCCGAGTGCAAGCGGTTTTCGTGAGGCGGGTCGATTCGGCCGCGAACTCGCGGTCAAACGCGCGGAGTTTCTTCAGGCGCGCGAGCACGGCACGACGAACGGTTTTCTGGAGGTTTGGGACCTCCAACGCCGCCTCGCACTTCACGCGATCAAAGTCGCGCACCATGCGGATGCGGTCGTCCGCCGTGCAGTATTCCGTTTGCACATCGCCGTAGCGCGGGCCAAGGAACGGGCTCATGCTGCTATCTCCCACGTCACTCGAACGCTCATGAAAATGACGTGGGCGAACTGTCGGTCGCCACGTCGCTGAATAGAGACACCGCCCGCACGCTGCCGCAGCACGTCGGATGACTTCGCGAGGTACGGGCCGATATGGATCGTCGGCCGGCTGCCATCGCGCGGCGCGATCTCCTCGGCCAGCACCCGGTAGCCCAGGCCACGCAGCGCCCGCGCGCAAGCGTTCAGCAGCGTGAGACGCGAGACGCACTCTGCGTCGAATACCCGCGTGCCGTCAGGCAGCGGACTCCGCGATGCGGGCAAGTTCATTTGCACGATGGCGCCCATGTCAGACTCCCTTGATCACGTCTGCATTGACGACCGGCACGCCCAGGCCAGCGGCCAAATTCATCGCGGCCGTCAGGAGGTTGCCGATCGCGAGCGGGTACAGCAGAGACACCGTTTCGGCACGATCCCGTCGCGTGCTGGTCATCGTGAGCCGCGCGCGCAGCGCGTCGACGCCGCTGGCATCGATCACGTCGGTGACCGGCTTGTCGAGGCGACCGAACTTGAACCGGAGGTATTCGTCCAGGCGCGGGCCGTCGAGCGGCGCCAGTTCGACCATTTCGCATCGCTGCACGACTTCACGGACGTCCTGGTTGCGCTCAGACAGCTTGACCTTCAGCTCGGGTTGGCCGATCAGGATGATGGACAGCAGCTTTTTAAAGCCCATCTCCAGCTCGAAGAAGCGCTTCAGGTGCTTCAGCGTCGCGATCGGCAGTGCATGAGCCTCATCGATCACGAGGCAATGCTGGTAACCCGCTGCGTGGCTTTCCTTCAGCGCCTTGTGCAGTTGGGCGAAGCGCGCTTCCGGGCTGCTCTTGACCTTCTCCAGCGGAGCCACGGCGGCCATGATCGCTTCGGCGATATGCGTCGCCTTCAGTGTCTTGCCCTTCTGGTCGTTGTCTTCCATCGCCAGCACGTACGGCTTGATGACGATGATCGGCTGGTTCTCACGCATCACGCGATCGTCGAGGTCGCGCATCAGCGTCGTCTTGCCGCCGCCCGATTCCGCGACGACGGCCAGAAGCCCGCCATGCTTCGCGGTCTGGAACATCGCCTCACGCACGTAACGAATGTCAGGGCTGACGAACATATCTTCGTGCGACTGGATGTCATCCGCGAACGGGTCACGGAACAGGCCGAAGTGCTTGCGGGTGGCTGGTGCGAGAACCTGTTTGCGCAGTAACATGGATTCCTCCTGGTTGAGATCGGTATTGCTGTTCGGCTGGGAGATCGGGTGGCCCGTCGTATCCGCCAAGACATCGGTCGGGCCCCCCACCTTTTGCACTTCATCGAAAACGCCTTTGCCCGCGTCCGACACCCCTTTGTTCTCCAGGTAGTCGAGAATTCGCTCCCGCAGGTCGAGGTCGTCGAGGCTGCGCGGCCATACGCCGTGATTCACGATCTGGGCGACCGCGGCCTGCGACAGATTCAGGTGTTCCGCAAGTTCGGCCTGCTTGATAGAAGCGCGTTGCAGAACGCTTTTCAGAACCAACATCATTGACCTCCTGCCGCTGCGCGAACGAGCTGCAGCGGTTGCTGTTGACCCGCACGCGGGCCGGTAAGCTCGGCGACGATCGCGTCGAGCTGCTCTTGCGGCACACCGTCCGGATAGCGCTGTTGCAGCCAGCGGAACCGGTCGGCGCTCCAGTCGACGCCGGCAGCTTCGACAGCCGCCTTGATCTGCTTTGCCGCCTCGATCAGCGTGAGCGGCGCCAGTTCGACGCGCGGCGCGACGAGGTCGTGTTCCGTGCCACGGCGCGGCAGGTACGTCGGAAGATCGGCTTCGTCGAGGTGCTTGTACGGGTCGAGACGGCCGCCGAACGGCAGCGCCTTGCCCTTACGAGCCGCTTCCGCCTCGGCCGGCGTCGACGTACCGGTAACGAGCTGCTCGATCTCACGAAGCGCGTGCTGTGCCGGCGTATCCGCATGACGGCGGTAGGTTTCGCCGATCACCGCGGCGGTTTCGGCGTAGCCGAATTCGGTACGTGTCACGACCGGGACAACGAAGAACGTCTCGTGTCCGTCTTCGCCAGTCAGGACGGCTTGCGCGGCATCGTCGCGCCACGGATTGCGTGTGATCATCAGCTTCTCGCCGACCATAACGCCCGGCACCGACGACACGTCGTATTCCTCGCCACGGAACGACACACGCAGCTTCGGCGTGACCTTTCGGCTTTCCGGGGCGGCGACCGCCAGCTCCCGGCAAACGTCGAGCGACGGGGCTTTGATCAGTTGCTGGGCGGTAATGCGCATCCACGCCTCACTACGCGTAGCGCCATGTCGGCTATGCGTTTCGGTTGCGTTGAAGTGCATACGCCAGCGCTTTGCAAGCGCGTTCAGCTCGTCGAGGCTGGTCACCGGTTGGAACTTGAGACCCGGTTCGAACTTGCGCTCGATGAGGTTCCGTGCGTTTTCCACCTGTCCGGTGGCGCGTGCGTTGCCGACCTTGTGCACGATCAGCTCGATACCGAGCGACCGGCACAGGTTGCGGGTCATGGAGGCCGTGTTCGCCGAACCCGCGTCAAGCATCAGAATGCGCGGCACCCCATGCAGCAGATCGGCACCACCGCGTTCCTGCATTGCATTAATGAGCGTCGAACAGAGGTTTTCGCCCGACTCCGCGCCCATCACGTACTCGGTGTATATCCAGTCGCTCGCGTGGTCGGAGATTTCGTAGCTCCACACGCGATCGGCTGCGATCCGTGCGAGGTTCTTCGGCTTGTTCTTGTAGAACTCGGCGTGATCCATCACACGAAGTCCGTTTGCACGGGCGTCAGCAGTCGGCTTCAGGTAGTACAGCACGCACAGGCTCGCGTCGATCTGCCATACGTGATTCGGATGCAGGCTCGCCAGCTCGGTCACCGGGGCCGGTGCAAGCAACTGGTCGGGGTGCACGCCGTACGTGCGCAGTGCGCGTTGAATCGCGCTATCGGATAGCGGCCGCAGCTCGCCCGTGGACTCGTCGAGGAACTCCGCACGGATCATGCCGTTCGCGCGCAGGGTCTGGACCGCGTCGCCGACCGAATACAGGCGCTTGCCGTTCTTCCGAGTCGACTCGATGAGCGTTGCGGAAATCAGCATCGCTTCATCACGCGTCAGCGAGCTTTGACCCGCGTCAACACGGCGCTTGCGTTGCGTGGTCACAGTGGCTTCCTTCAGTTTGCGCATCAGGGTAGTGAAAGACAGGCCCAGCTCGCGGCAGGCCGCGTCGTAGATCGCACCTTTCTTGCCATGGCCGGCCGCGCGCGCTGCCTGGGCGACAGCCACAATGCGTTCGTTCAAGACGGCACTCATCGTCGCGAGCCCCCGAGTCAGTTAGCAGCGCGCGAGTAGTCGTCAGCCGCTGTCCCGGCCGCCGTATCACGCAGCCATTGCGGGACGTCGTCACCATCCGCAGCAGCCTTGACGCCGAACTCGCTTCGAAGCTGGTTGAGCGACAACTGGATTTGACCCAGGACGCCGGCCATGAAATCGTCATGCGGTGCACCGTTCGTCTCGGTGTGCTGCGCGAGGGTTTCGAACGCGGCACGCAGATTGCCGCGAATGACCGACTCCGCCTCGAAGGCGATCGCGCTGGTTTCCTTGCGGATTTCCTCACCTTCCTGATCGGGCGTGATCCGTTTGACGCGCGTCTTTTTCGCGGCCAGCTCGTCGATCTTCGCGTTCTTGTCGGACAGGAGCCGAGCCTGTGCCGTCGCGTTTTCATGGGCTTCCCGAAGTGCGGCGCGGAGTTCGCGGCTGGTCATACGATCGATGTCGTCGAGCGTCATGCCTGCTACAGTGCCGCCGTCTGCGAGCGCTGCGAGGTCGTCGTCATCCTCTGCAACTAGCTCGAAGAGTTTGGTTTTCCCCAAAACGGACAGCGCTGTCCGTTTTGACTCCAGTGCGGGTGACATGAACTTGACCGACGCCGCCATCATTCGACGCGCGGTGCGTTCATTCAGCCCGAGCTGATCTTCGACGATCTCCGTGAATTCGCCGTGCGGCTCGTTTTCCTTCAGAAGGATGAGACGCTTCCCGGCCTCAAGCATGGCTTCGGCTGACTGCGCCATATAGAAACGAGCCTCGTTCACGACACGATGGCGCTCATACGGCAGGCCATCGCCGAACTGCTTCGAAATTTCGCTGGAGCGTGCGGCGAGCGCGTTCGCCGCTTCGGTAAGCGCGGGGAGTACTTCTAAGGTGTTGTCCGCCGCGACGACGGTTGTTTGACTTGTTTTGCGACCCATAGCCTTCTCCAGTTAGACGTACTTCTTCAAGCGGTTTTCGGTTTCATCAATGCGGGCTCGGGCGCTGTCCAAGCTGCGCAAAATTCCTACGGCGTGCTGCGCCAGCTTCACGGACGGCCGAATGCGGCCCGTTTCCGGAATCCTTTCTGCGAAACCCATCGCCTCAAGCGTCGCCACGTAGCGCGTGATGTTCGACGGCGAAAGGTTCGTCGCCTTGGCGACTTCACCCGGCGTCAGACCGTGCGCGAAATGACCGAGCAGGACGTTGAGAACCTCCAGCACTTTCTCGGCGGACTTCGTGGTTGCGTTCGTGGTCATTCAGGCGCCCCCAGGTCGAGTTCGGGCTGAACGTGGCGCTCAACGTTGCCGCGATGCCACGCGAGGCCCTCCATCGCTTGCTGGATCGTCGAGATCGTTTCATCGGCATCGGCCGAGCCAGCGTAGAAGTCGAGCAGTTGCCCGACCGCCGCGTTGAGCGTGCGCTGCAGGACCTGCATGTCTTCGGCAGTTGCGTCGCGGCCGGTCGGGATGTCGATGATCAGCCGGCCGGCACTGGCTGCCACCCAGCGCGTGACGAAGTCGGCGCCGCAGGCATCTTCGAACGGACGGAGTAGCGAGATCGGCATGCGGGCTGACTGAAACCACTTGTAGAGGGTCCAGTGGTCAGCAAGACCCATATGTTCGGCAATGCGCTCGACACCGAGGTTGCGCCGCTCGCGCGCATGCTCTTTACAGAGTTCAAGCGCATGCCGAAGGCTATGCGGCTGAATACGTTTCCAATTCCGGCGGCTCATTTGGAGTCCCCATTCAGAACGGTTTCCGGCCGGTTCCAAACAAATTCCCGTTTTGCGCCTATGCAACAGCGTTGCGACTCGTAGAATGAAAAACGGTTACTCTTACGGGAAAAATGTTCCATGACGGACTCGGATTTCAGTGAGTTAGCGGCGCGGGTGGATGCTGTCGGGCAGACGATGCTTCGACTTATCAGTCACCTCGAAGAACAAGGCCGCGTCGACGGTGTACGTTTTTCGCAGGCGCTGCGCCGTTTCGGCGCTGGCCGGCGTCAACTGCCCGATCCGATCCAGGCGCGCGGCGGCGAAGTTGTCCTGCAGATGGTGCAAATGCTGGACGAAGCGAGGGCTCGCCGATGACCGGGTTATTGAATGGGAAGCCGAAGGCGCAGCGCATGAGCTTTCTCACGCTGCGACGCGGTGTCGAGGCAAAGCTAGGGCTTTTGCCGGGTCGGCGCAGATTTCGCCAGCCTTGAGGCCCAGCATGACGGCGATTTCGTGCGCTTGGCCGCGGACACACTTTTTCCGGCCACCCAAGACCTCGAAGACGAGATTGGGAGAGAATTTGTTCGCGATCGCCCACTGGGTGATCGAGACACCTTTTGATTGAAGCTCCGCGCGGGCTTCAGCAGCGGTACGCAGTTTCATAGACGCTCCGGTTAAGGGGCCGTCGGCACTGCACAAAGTGCCGACTAAGTTGCCGTTCGTGGTGGGACGGTGTGAGTTAATTATGGTGCAGAATTCTGCACCATGCAAGGGGTTGATGTGCAGAAAATCGAGATCGGCGCACGGCTGAAGGAGGAGCGCAGCCGGCTAAAGAGGAGTCAGACCGAGTTTGCTGAACTGGCCGACGTATCGAAGCGCGCGCAGATAACCTATGAAAAAGGGGAAAGCACGCCGGACGCGGCGTATCTCTACGCCGTGTCACAGGAAGGCGTCGACGTGCAGTACGTCATCACGGGAATTCGTTCCGTCGCTGGATTGACGAACGATGAGACGGAGTTGCTGGAGCGGTACCGCGCAGCTCCACTTGTGCTAAAGGCGGCCGCAATCGGAGCCTTGGTGGCTGGCGCTGAATCGCCGCCCGTCGGACGTAAGGAGCAAGTTTTCCACGGCCAAGTGGGTCAGGCCGTGAAGGTCGAAGGAAACCTCGATCAGCAGGGGATCAGTTTTTTTGGTAAAGGCAAGAAAAGAAAATGACCAATGACGCTAACGGGAAACAGGAGTTCAACAGGCCGGTCGGGCAAGCCATACAGGCCGGGGAGGCAAACATCGCTGATCGCTCGGTGAATATCCGGGCCGGCTCAATCGGGAACGTTGCTGGCCGCGACATCGTCAACGTAAACCACGGCGTACCGTTCTCGAACAGCAATGTCGTGAACCTTCAGTTCGGCGCGAAGGAGCCCGAAGAAGTCGAGTTCGTGACGAACCACCAGAAGGGCGTGATCATGGAACTGGTCGGCCAGATTGCCGATGCGACCGAAGGTGACGCCCTGAAAGTTTGTCGGGTCGTGTTGGCACGCGCAGGCGCGAAGCGGATCAAGTTCATTCGAAGCGACCGCTACGTCGATGTCGAGCAATACCTCACGTCCTGGCTGAACCGCGTAGCGATCAAGTCAGTGGCACCGAGCAACGACCAACCTACGCCCGCTCGCGAGAACGTTTGCGAGAATCCGAGCGTCGACCTGACTCCACAACTTCAGCACGCCCAGGCGCAACTCGCCTCCACTCGAACGTTGTTGAAGGTCACGTTGTTCGCAGCGCTCCTGAGCGCGGCAACTCTCGGCTATTACGGCTGGACCAGCCATCAAACGATCGGCCAGCTCCAGTCAGCATTCGGCGGATGCCAGTACGCGGGGAAAACGTACGCGGTCGGCGCCATCATCGACAATTCCGAAGCGCCCGACATCGAGTGCGTTGTGACATCGGACGGAAAGCCCGGTATCTGGCGCGATCTCACGGCACGTCGTAAGAGATGACGATTCCGCCTGAGTCGGCCGAGCGTGCTGCAATGAACATCAAGTTCGGCGCGACACGTGCAATCGCTCGGGTCGTCAATTTTCCCGGCCACGCGGCGCACCTACCGCGGCCGTCGATTTAGCCTTGTTCCCGGCCGTGCGCGTGCCTATGCTGGATGCTCCTCGTTGGGGAGTTCGACATGAGCATCCACCCAGTCATCGCGGCATTCGAGCATCAGGCGAAGATTCTCGACATGACTGGCGACAGGCAAGACGCGGATGACGCGATCGCGCTGCTCGCCGGCTGGATTGACCTCGCAATCGAACACCTGACCGAGGAAGATGTAAGCGTCCTCGTCAACGTCGGTGGCTTGCTGTTTCGCGATGGCCTGCAGCGTAAAAACGCGTCTGCGAGTGGCCCCTAAAGCGGATTAAAAGACCTACCCGTGCATGCCGTCCAAGATGACGGCATATCCACTACGGGAGGTCATATGCCCTTCATCAAGCGCTTCCCGCGGCTGACGAGCTGGCTCGTCGCCGCGATCATCCTTGTTGCAGCCATCGCGCTTTTCTCGCCGCAGCAACTGCCCGTCGCCCTCTACAAACTGAGCCTTGTGAGCCTCGCGGCCGTCGTCGCGTACTGGCTCGATCGCGGGCTTTTCCCGTACGCACGTCCGGACAGCTACCTCGAACACGACTGGCGATACGGCTCGCTCGAAGCGCCCCTCGACGCCGACTTTCGCGTTGTGTCCGGGTACGAGCTGGTGTTCGCCGCCGCAATGCTCCGCCGCGCGGTGATCGTCCTCGGCGTCGTGGTCGGCGTCGCGCTGGGCCTGTGATCATGCGCGTGCTGATCGCCTTTCTCGTCGTGCTGCTCGGCGCCTCTGCGCCAGCGGCTGCGCAAGTGCCCTCCGAGGCGCTGGCGTACCGCGCCGAGCTGACGCGCAACGCGCGCGCTGTCTGGGGTATCGATGCGCCTGTGTCGTCGTTCGCGGCACAAATCCACCAGGAAAGCCGCTGGCGCGCGGACGCCGTCAGTGTCGTCGGCGCACGTGGCATGTCGCAGTTCATGCCGTCGACGGTCGACTGGATCGCGGGGGCCTATCCGGCCGAGCTGGGCGAGGCGCAGCCGTTCAACCCGTCATGGTCGATTCGTGCGCTCGTACGGTACGACCGGCACCTCTGGGAGCGCATCACAGCGGCCGGCGCGTGCGAGCGCATGGCGATGACGCTGTCGGCCTATAACGGCGGCCTGGGCTGGGTCTATCGCGATCAGCGCGTGACGGCTGCCGGCGGCGCCGATCGTCAACGCTGGTTCGGCCATGTCGAGCGGTTCAATGCCGGCCGACACGCGGCCGCATTCCGCGAGAACCGCGGCTACCCGCGCGTGATCCTGCGCACGTTCGAGACGCGTTACGTCAAGGCCGGATTCGGGCCGGGAGCGTGCTCATGAACTTTCCTGTCCTGCTATCACGTGGCCAGTGCGTGGCGGTCGCTGTCGGTGCCGCGGCTGTCGGCGCGATTGCCGCTGGCGCAATCGCGTACTTCGGCGGCTACCACGCCGGTGCGCTCGCCGGCGACGCGAAGGTCGCGAAGCTCGAACGGCAATACGCGGACGGCGCGCGCGACGCCGTCGAACAGGCGCGCATCAAGGAGCGCGCCGAGACGCAGCGCGCGGCGGCACTCGCCGGCGACCTGTTTGCCGAGAAAGCCCAGCACGCGCTCGAAGTCGACGAACTGAAACGGAGAATTCCCAGTGTCACGAGCCAATATCGCCCGGCGCCGGATGCGCCTCTTCAGGATTTGCCTCGCTGCGTGTTCACTGCCGGCTTTGTCAGCGTGTGGAACGCCGCCGCCGGCGCCAATGGTGTGCCCGCGACCGGTGCTGCCGCCGGAGCTGCTACGCCGGCCGGCGCCGATGACGCCCTTGATTCCGGGGTACGCCAGGACGACATCCTCGCCCACCACGTCGACGCCAGCCGCCGCAGCCGCGACATCGAATCGCAACTGAACAAGCTGATCGACTACATCGAGGGAGAAAAGCAGTGACGTTACAGGTGGAATTCTGGCAACTCGTGTCGATGCTCGCGACGTTCATCGGTTTGCTGATTGCGGCCGGCAAGGTGTTGATCGTGCAGATCGAGCGGCACCAGGCCGAGCGTGATCAGAAACAGGAAGACCAGCTCAAGGCCATGCTCGAACAGATCAGCCGGCAGGCGGACAACACGGCCCGCCTGGAGCGTGACTTTCTGCGATTTCAGGCGGACCTACCGCTGCAGTACGTACGCCGCGAGGACTACGTGCGCAACCAGACCGTCATCGAAGCCAAGCTCGACGCGATCGCGCTCAGATTCGAAAACTTACAACTCCGGGGAAATCAATGACGCCCACCAACCCGCTGGGAATCGACCACGCCAAGGTGCGCCGCGAATCGCTGCGCTGGTATCTGATTCTGGCGCTGTACAACGCGCGTCCCGAGGAAGTCGTCGAGGACGTGATCCAGATGACGATGCGCTCGATCTTCGCTGACATCACGGCGCTCGAAGTGCGCAAGGAACTGGACTACCTCGCCGATCGCGTGCTGGTGAAGCTGCGCAAGGAGCCGTCCGGCCGCTGGTGGGGCGACCTCACGCGCTACGGCGTCGACATCGCCGAGTACACGATCGATTGCGAGCCGGGCATCGCGCGGCCGGCCAAGTACTGGAGCCAGTGACATGGGGCGCAGCAGCGGCGTGCAACGCCTTCCGAAGGCCGTACGCGACTGGCTCGACAGCGCGCTCGTCGACGGCAATTTCACCGGCTACCAGGAGCTGGAGCAAACGCTTCGCGACAAGGGCTACCAGATCAGCAAGTCGGCGATCCACCGGTACGGCCAGCGTATCGAGCGCCGCTTCGCCGCCATCAAGGCGAGCACGGAAGCCGCACGCATCCTGACCGAAGGCGCGGCCGACGACCAGGACGCGCGCTCCGAAGCCGTCATTGCGCTCGTGCAGACCGAGATGTTCGAATCGATCGTCAACCTGCAGGAAGCGACCGACGAAGACGCCGATCCGGGCGAGCGCATTGCGCTGCTGTCGAAGGCCGCGAAGAACATCGCGACGCTGGCCCGCGCGAGCGTGAACCAGAAGAAGTTCCGCCTGGAGGTCCAGGCGCGTGCGGAAGCGGCCGCCGCTGCCGTCGACAAGGTCGTCAAGAGCGGCGGTCTGTCCGATGACGCGGCCGACGTGATTCGTCGGCAAATTCTCGGGATTGCAGGATGACGAGCGCAGATACACGCCTTGACCGTGCGCCGGCCGTCCTGCTGCCGTATCAGCAGAAATGGTGCGCCGACACGTCGCCCGTCAAGGTTTGCGAGAAATCGCGCCGCGTCGGTCTGTCCTGGGGCGAAGCGGCCGATTCCGCGTTGCTGGCTGCCAGCCAGCGCGGCATGGACGTTTGGTACGTCGGTTACAACAAGGACATGGCGCAGGAATTCATCCGGGACTGCGCCGACTGGGCCAAGTTCTACAGCCTCGCGGCCGACGAGATCGAGGAAACCGAGGAAGTCTTTCAGGACAAGGACGGCGACAAGTCGATCCTCGCGTTCGTGATCCGCTTCGCGTCGGGCTTTCGCGTGACGGCGCTGTCGTCGCGCCCGTCGAACCTGCGCGGCAAGCAAGGCCGCGTGATCATCGACGAAGCCGCGTTCCACGAGCAGCTCGGCGAGCTGCTGAAGGCGGCGATGGCACTGCTGATGTGGGGCGGGCAGGTCCACATCATTTCGACGCACGACGGCGTCGACAACGCGTTCAACGAGCTGGTCACGGACGTGCGCACCGGCAAGAAGCCGTACAGCCTGCATCGCATCACGTTCGAGGATGCGGTTCGCGACGGGCTTTACCAACGCATCTGTTTGCGCAAGGGCGAAGCCTGGACGGCCGAGGGCGAAGCCAAGTGGGTCAAAGACATTCGTGCGTCGTACGGCGCGGATGCCGAGGAAGAACTTGACTGCGTGCCGAAGAACAGCGGCGGCGCATGGCTGTCGCGCGCGCTGATCGAGTCGCGCATGTCGGCTGATACGCCGGTGCTGCGCTGGGCCTGCAAACAAGGTTTCGAGGTGCTTCCCGATCACATCCGCGCAGCCGAATGCCGCGATTGGCTCGAAGCGACGCTCGGTCCGCTGCTCGCGGCGCTCCCGGCCGACGCCCGCTCGTACAACGGCGAGGACTTCGGCCGTACCGGCGACCTGACGGTCCACGTGCCGCTGATCGAACAACAGAACCTGATTCGTCGCGTGCCGTTCATCGTCGAGCTGCGCAACGTACCGTTCCGGCAGCAGGAGCAGATTGCCTTTTACCTGCTCGACCGGCTCCCGCGCTTCACGGGTGGCGCCTTCGACGCACGCGGCAACGGCCAGTACCTCGCCGAAATCGCGATGCAGCGCTACGGCGCATCGCGCATCCAGCAAGTGATGCTGTCGGAGTCGTGGTACCGCGAGCACATGCCGCCCGTGAAGGCGGCATTCGAAGATGGCACGCTCGACGGCCTTCCGAAGGATGCCGACGTGCTCGCGGACCTGCGCGCCGTCCAGGTCATCAAGGGCGTGCCGCGCATCCCGGACGTGCGCACGACCGGCCAGGACGACGGCAAGCGCCACGGCGACGCCGCCGTGGCGGTCGCGCTGGCGTATTACGCAAGCCGAGAACTGAACAAGGGGCCGGTGACCGCCAAATCGCGGCGGCGCCGTTCCAGCGTCCGAATGACAGAGGGTTACGCATGAGCAAGGGTTTGTGGGTCAGCCCCACCGAGTTTGTAACGTTCGGCGAGCCGGACACGTCGCTGTCGTCGCAGATCGCGACGCGGGCGCGCAGCATCGATTTCTTCGCGCTCGGCATGTACCTGCCGAATCCCGATCCGGTACTCAAAGCACTCGGCAAGGACATCCGCGTTTACCGCGAGCTGCGCGCGGACGCGCACGTCGGCGGTTGCGTGCGCCGCCGCAAGGCGGCCGTGAAGGCGCTTGAATGGGGCCTCGACCGGGGCCAGGCCAAGAGTCGCGTCGCGAAGTCGATCGCCGACGTCTTCGCGGACCTCGACCTGTCCCGGATCGTGACCGAAATGCTGGACGCCGTTCTGTACGGCTACCAGCCTATGGAGATCGCCTGGGGCAAGGTCGGCAAATACATCGTGCCGATCGACGTCGTCGGCAAGCCGGCCGACTGGTTCGTCTACGACCCGGAGAACCAGCTCCGCTTTCGAAGCAAAGAACACTGGGTTCAGGGTGAGGAACTGCCGGCACGCAAGTTCCTGGTCCCTCGCCAGGAGGCGACGTATCTGAACCCCTACGGCTTTCCGGACCTGTCGATGTGCTTCTGGCCGACGACGTTCAAGAAAGGCGGCCTCAAATTCTGGGTGCAGTTCACCGAGAAATACGGTTCGCCGATGCTGATCGGCAAGCACCCGCGCAGCGCATCCGATGGCGAAAAGAACCTGCTGCTCGATTGCCTGGAAGACATGGTGCAGGATGCTGTCGCCGTCGTCCCGGACGATTCCAGCATCGAGATCAAGGAAGCCGCCGGCAAGAGCGGCAGCGCCGACGTCTACGAGCGCCTGCTGCACTTCTGCCGCGGCGAGGTGTCGATTGCCTTGCTGGGCCAGAACCAGACCACCGAGGCGACGTCGACGCGCGCGTCCGCGCAGGCCGGGCTTGAGGTAACGGACGACATTCGCGACGGCGACAAGGCGATCGTCGCCGAAGCGATGAACATGCTGATCCGCTGGATTTGTGACCTGAACTTCGACGGCGCCGCCCGGCCTGTCTTCGATATGTGGGAGCAGGAACAGGTCGACGAGATTCAGGCCGGCCGCGACCAGAAGCTGACGCAAGCTGGCGCGCGCTTCACGCCGGCGTATTTCAAGCGGGCGTACAACCTGCAGGATGGCGATCTGGACGAACGGCCTCTGCCGGTGTCCGCCGTTGATGCCGTGGGCGCCGCATCCTTCGCGGAGTTCGAGGCGCCCGACCAGGACGCGCTCGACGCTGCGCTGAACACATTGTCGGCACATGACCTGAATGCCGACGCCCAGGCGCTGGTCGCGCCGCTTTTAAAGCGGATTGCGAATGGCGCGAGCGCCGACGAGCTGCTCGGCATGCTCGCCGAGCTGTATCCGAACCTCGACGCAGACGCGTTGCAGGAACGTCTTGCACGCGCGATCTTCGTCGCGAACCTCTGGGGGCGTCTCCATGCCTGAAGCGGTCGATCTCGGCTACTGCATGAAGCTCCCGCCGAAGAAGGCGATCGAGTACTTGCGCAGCAAGGGCTATGAGATCACGTGGGATTGGGAGGAGCTTTGGCAGGACGCTCAGGCGAAGGCGTTCACGGTCGCCAAGGTCACGCGCCTGGACATCCTGCAGGACATTCGCAATGCGGTCGAAACCGCGATCAGCGAAGGTAAGACGCTGCGCTGGTTCACGAAGGAGCTGACGCCTGTCCTGCAATCCAAGGGCTGGTGGGGAAAGCAGAAACACGTCGACCAGGACACGGGCGAGATCACCCCGGTTCAGCTCGGTAGCCCGTGGCGCCTGCAGACGATCTACCGGACGAACCTGCAGACCGCCTACATGGCCGGGCGCTACGCCGAACAAATGGCGAACGTCGACGACCGCCCGTATTGGATGTACGTCGCGATCCTGGACAGTCGCACGCGCCCGAGCCACCGCGCGATGAACGGCAAGGTGTTCCGTTACGACGATCCGTTCTGGCAGTCGTTTTATCCGCCAAATGGCTGGGGCTGCCGGTGCCGCGTGGTTGCGTTGTCGCACGATGAGATCGTCGTGCGTGGCATCAAGGTCGAGGCGGCCGGCGACCGCCTCGGCAAGACGCTCAAGCTGGTCAACGAGAAAACCGGCGAGATGCGCGAGGTCGCGACGTTCCGCACCGTCGACCCGGTCACGCGCCGCGAAATCGTCGTGTCGCCGGACGTCGGCTGGAGCTACAACCCCGGCGCTGCGGCGTGGCAGCCTGACCTGTCTCGATACACGGGTGATCTCGGCACGATCGCCAGGAGGGAATTGCAGTGAGCGATTTCGTGAGTTTCCAGATCGACGACTCGGCCCTGCGCACGCGCCTGCTCCAGCTCGAACAGGCCGGCCATCAGAAGGCCGGCGCGATGCGCAAGATCGCCCAGGCGCTGGTGTCGGTCACCGAGGACAACTTCGCCGCGCAGGGGCGGCCGCGCTGGCAGGCACTGTCGGAAGCGACGATTCACATGCGCGTCGGCGGCAAGAAGGCGTACAAGAAAAACGGCGAGCTGACTGCGGCCGCGTCGCGCCGCAAGGCCGGGCTGATGATCCTCCAGGACAGCGGCCAAATGGCCGCATCGACTGCGACCGATTCGGGCGAGGACTATTCGGTGATCGGCAGCAACAAGGAGTACGCCGCGATTCAGCATGCAGGCGGGCAAGCCGGTCGCGGATTGAAGGTCACGATTCCAGCTCGGCCTTGGTTGCCCGTTACGGCTGATGGCGAGCTGCAACCTGAAGCGGTTGAGCCGGTGCTCAACACCATCCTGCGCCACTTGATGGACGCAGCGAATCGTCGCTAACCTGTCGACGAGCCGATCGCGCTCTGCGCGCCTCCGGACCACCCGAGGCGCGCAACGATAGCCAAAGCGCCGTGAAGCTGCCTCGTAAAGTTTTATAAAGGCTTTATGAGTTTGGTTCGAACCTGCCGCGCTCCCCACATCGCGCGTACAGCGCCGGTTCAATCGTAAAGCCGATTAAAAGACCCGTTCCGTTCGCCGCCCGATGATGGGCAGCATGAACGCGAAACCACTCCACATTTTCCGGGCAGGCACGCAGACCGACATGAGCGGTCGCGTGCTTGAGTTCGCCGAAACGGATCTTGCCGCGACGGCTGCCGCATACGACCCGAAGGTCCACGAAGCGCCGATCGTCATCGGCCATCCGCGCGACAACGCGCCGGCGTGGGGCTGGGTCGCATCACTCTCTGCGGCTGGCGGCAACCTGCAGGCCGAACCCGCCCAGGTCGATCCGGCATTCGCCGAACTCGTCAGCGCCGGGCGCTTCAAGAAGATCAGCGCCAGCTTCTATCACCCCGATTCGCCGCACAACCCGACGCCCGGCGTCTACTACCTGCGCCACGTCGGCTTTCTGGGCGCGCAGCCGCCGGCCCTCAAGGGCCTGCGCGACGTCAATTTCAGCGACGGCAACGAAGGCGTCGTCGAATTCAGCGACTGGGGCCAAGAACTGAACGCAGGCCTCTGGCGCCGCATGCGCGAATGGCTGCTCACGCAGTTCGGCCAGGACACGGCCGACACGGTCATTCCCGACTGGCAAATCGAGTCGATCCGCGAGGTCGCGCGGCAAGACGATGCGCCGACCAGCGCATTCGCCGAGCGCGGCGCGGCAACCAAACCCACCACCACTCAGCAGGAGAACGCCGCAGTGACCCCCGAGCAAAAGGCCGCCCTGGAGGCCGAAAACAACCAGCTCAAGCAGCAGCTTGCCGATTCGCAGGCGCGTGAGCGCAAGGCGGCAGACGAACGCCGCCACGGCGAGCACGTGTCGTATGCCGAGCAACTCGTCGCCGGCGGCACGCTCGCGCCGAAGCACAAGGACGCAGTCGTCGCGGTGCTCGATTTCGCCGCGCGCGAGCCGTTCGAGTTTGGCGAAGGTGATGCCAAGCAGCCGCTGGCGACCGCCTTCCGCTCGTTCCTCGGCGAGCTGCCGAAGGTCGTCGACTTCAGCGAGCACGCAACGCGCGAACGCGCTGGCGTGACGACGACTGGCGCCGACACCGTCGAGTACGGCGAGAACGTCGACCCGAAACGCGTCGAGCTGGACGGCCGCATTCGCGCGTACATGCGCGAGCACAACGTCGACTACGCGGCAGCCGCAAACGCGGTGATCCGCTAACCACCGGCGAAAGCCACTGCAAAGGCCATTGAGCCAGGAGAAATGATGGGACGTCTCTCGAAACTGCGAATCGTCGACCCCGTGTTGACGAATCTCGCGATCGGCTACACGAACGCCGATTTCATCGGCCAGACCCTGATGCCGATCGTCGAAGTGGAAAAGGAAGGCGGCAAGATTCCGAAGTTCGGCAAGGAATCGTTCCGCCTCTACCAGACGGAACGTGCGCTGCGCGCGAAGTCGAACCGCATGAATCCGGAAGACATCGGTAGCGTCGACGTGAACCTCGACGAGCACGATCTCGAGTATCCGATCGACTACCGCGAAGACCAGGAATCGGCGTTTCCGCTGGAACAAGCCGCCGTCCAGACTGCGACGGATGCGATCCAGTTGCGCCGCGAAAAGATGGTCGCAGACCTCGCGCAGAATCCGAGCAGCTACGCGTCGGGCAACAAGAAGCAACTCAGCGCAACCGAGAAGTTCACCGCAGCCAACAGCGATCCGGTCGGCGTCGTCGAGGACGGCAAGGAAGCGATCCGAACGAAGATCGGCCGCCGGCCGAACACGATGGTGATCGGCGCGTCGGCCTACAAGACGCTGAAGGCACATCCGCAGCTCATCGAGAAGATCAAGTATTCGATGAAGGGCATCGTGACCGTCGACCTGCTGAAGGAAATCTTCGAGGTCGAGAACATCGCGGTCGGTGAAGCCATCTATGCCGACGATAAGGACCGCTTCACGGACATCTGGGGCGCCAACATCGTGCTCGCCTACGTTCCGCTGCAGCGCGGCGGCCAACAGCGCACGCCGTATGAACCGTCCTACGGCTACACGCTGCGCAAGAAAGGCAATCCGGTCGTCGACACGCGCATCGAAGACGGCAAGCTCGAACTGGTGCGGGCCACGGACATTTTCCGGCCGTACCTGCTCGGCGCGGACGCCGGCTATCTGATCTCGGGCATCAACGGCTGATCGCTCGCGGCACCGAATCCCGTACTGACCACGTCTCGCCCTCGGGCGAGACACACCCGAACGGAACATGACTCATGAAAACGCATCAACCGATCCTTACCACGTCCGTTACCGCTGCCGCCGGCCTGAATCGCTTCCAGTTCGTCGGTTTCGATGGTGGCGTGTGCGCAGCCGGCGCGAAGGCGCTCGGCGTTGCCGAAGCAACCGCCGATGCCGGCGAACAAGCGTCGGTCAACTTGCTCGGCGTCATCCTGGTCATGGCCGGTGCGCCGGTCGACCGGCACGCCGAAGTCGAGGCGGACGCGGCCGGTCAGGCCATTCCGAAGGCGACCGGCGCATCGAACGGCTACGCGCTCGATGCGGCGACGGCCGCCGGCGACGTCATCCGCATCCTGCGGGGTATTTGACGTGCGTTATTGCACGCTCGCCGACCTGAAGCTGGCCGTGCCGGAACGGACGCTCATTGAGCTGACGAACGACACGACCACCGACTACGGCGTACCGGCGCCGACGACGATCAATACCGACATCGTCGAAAGCGCCGTGCGCCAGGCGGAGGAAATCGTCGACGCGCACTTGCGCGGCCGCTACAACCTCCCGCTATCGCCGGTGCCGACGGTTATCAAGGACGTCACGGTCAATCTGGCCCGGCACTGGCTGTATGCCCGCCGACCGGAAGGCGCGGCACTGCCGGACACCGTGTCGCAGACCTTCAAGGCATCGATGCACATGCTCGAAAAGATCCGCGACAACAAGCTGACGATCGGCGACCCGAGCGGCCCTGCGACACCCGAACCCGGCGAGATGAAGGTACGCGCCCGCCGTCGCCAGTTCGACGCGGACCTGTTGGAGCGCTTCTGATGGCGACGACGCTTGAAATGGTCGACTCCGTCGTAGCAAGGCTTCGCGTCAAGCTGCCGGCGCTCGTGGCGGAGTACTTCCCGGAGCGTCCGGACGAATACCGGCTCAACCATGCGATCGGCGCGTTGCTGGTCAGTTATCCGGGCAGCCAGTACGACACGACCGTCGACACCGACATGGTGGTGCAGCCGCGGCGAGTGAAGTTCGCCGTCGCGATCGTGCTGCGCCAGCTCAACGGCCGCGGCGGTGCGATCGACGTGCTCGATCACGTTCGCACCGCCCTGGTGGGCTTCCGCCCACCGGACTGCAAAAAGCTCGCGGCGGTCAGTGACAAGTTTCTCGGCGAGTCGGCCGGCTTGTGGCAGTACGTGATCGAGTTTTCGGCGGGTGCGGTGATTGTCGAGGATACGGAGCCGGACGACAGGCCGCTGTTGACGCAAGTTACCTACGAGGAGGAATCGTGAAATACCAGTACAGCGGACCGACCAGCGGCGTCACGCTGCAGGACGGCGAAAACGTCCAGGAAGTGATGCTTCACACGGGCGCTGAAGTCGAGCTGCCCGAGGGGAACGAGTACACGGCGACGCTGCTCGCGATGGGCTACCTGACGCCGGCCGCAGCGCCGTCGACCAAGCCCGCGCGCCCCAGCGTGCCGGAAGACCAACAGAAGGCCGCCGCAAACGCGGTCGCCGTGAAGGGAGTCTGAGCGATGGCGGCAAATTATCTGCATGGCGTCGAGACGATTGAAAAGGAAACCGGCTCGCGGCCCGTCAAGGTCGTGAAATCGGCCGTCATCGGCCTGATCGGCACGGCGCCGATCGGGCCGGTCAATACGCCGGTCCAGTCGCTGTCCGACGTCGACGCCGCCCAGTTCGGGCCGCAGCTCACGGGCTTCACGATCCCGCAAGCGCTCGACGCGGTCTACGACTACGGCAGCGGCACGGTGATCGTGATCAACGTGCTCGACCCGAACGTCCACAAAGGCAATGCCCCGAGCGAGTCGATCACGTTTGACGCCGCGACCGGCCGCGCCAAACTGGCGCACCCGGCCGCGGCGAATCTCGTGCTGAAGAACGATTCGGGCGGCGCGACGTACGCCGAAGGCACCGATTACGCCGTCGACCTCATCAACGGCGTTATCACGCGGATCAAGACCGGCACGATTCCGGCCGGTGCTGCGACCGCCAAAGCGACGTACGACTACGCGGACCCGACGAAGGTCACGGCCGCGGACATCATCGGCGCGGTGAACGCGGCCGGCATGCGTACGGGCATGAAGGCGCTGAAGGATACGTACAACCTGTACGGCTACTTCTCGAAGATTCTGATCGCGCCGGCGTACTGCACGCAAAACTCGGTTGCCGTCGAGCTGGAAGCGATGGCTGTCCAGCTCGGCGCAATCGCGTATATCGACGCGCCGATCGGCACGACGCTCGCGCAGGCGCTTTCCGGTCGCGGGCCGGCGGGCACGATCAACTTCAACACGTCCAGCGACCGCGTACGCCTTTGCTACCCGCACGTGAAGGTCTATGACACCGCGACCAACGCCGAACGCCTGGAGCCGCTCTCGTCGCGTGCAGCGGGCCTGCGCGCACGTGTCGACCTGGACAAGGGCTACTGGTGGTCCAGCTCGAATCAGCAGCTCGTCGGCGTAACCGGCGTCGAGCGGCCGCTGTCGGCGATGATCGACGATCCGCAATCGGACGTGAACATGCTCAACGAACAGGGCATCACGACCGTCTTCAGCTCGTACGGCTCGGGCCTGCGCCTGTGGGGCAACCGCACCGCGGCATGGCCGACCGTTACGAAGATGCGCAACTTCGAAAACGTACGGCGGACGGGCGACGTCATCAACGAGTCGATCCGGTACTTCAGCCTGCAATTCACCGACATGCCGATCGATCAAGGATTGATCGACTCGCTCGTCGAGTCGGTAAACGGCTTTGGCCGGAAGCAGATCGGCGACGGCGCGCTGCTCGGTTTCAAGGCGTGGTTCGATCCGGCCCGCAACCCGAAAGAGGAACTGGCCGCCGGACACTTGCGCATTAGCTACAAGTACACGGTGCCGCCGCCGCTCGAACGCCTGACGTACGAGACGGAAATCACCGATGAGTACTTGCTCACCCTGAAGGGAGGTAACTGATCATGGCGGGTGGCGTCAAAATCAACCGGATCACGAACGCCAACGTGTATCTGAGCAACAATTCGATGCTCGGCAAGGCCGAGGAAATCAAGCTGCCGGACGTCCAGGCCATCATGGCCGAGCACAAGGCGCTCGGCATGATTGGCAAGGTCGAGCTGCCGGGCGGCCTGGACAAGCTCGAAGGCGAGATCAAGTGGAACTCGCTCTACGCCGACGTGGCGAAGGCGATGGCGAACCCGTTCAAAGCTGTCGCACTGCAATGCCGTTCCAGCATCGAGACTTACGGCGCACAGGGCCGCGTGCAGGAAGTCAGCCTTGTGACGTACCTGACCGTGATGTTCAAGAAGAACCCGCTCGGTACGTACAAGCAACACGAGAACGCAGACTTCAGCTCCGCGTTCGGCGCGACCTACATCAAGCAGGTCATCGACGGCGAGGAAGTGCTGGAGCTGGATTATCTGGCGAACATCTTCCGTGTCGGCGGTGAAGACATGCTGGCCGACTTCCGCGCCAACATCGGCGGCTAACCCAACACCTCCGCAGTCGTTGTCGTCTTGGCCCGCTTCGGCGGGCCTTTTTTAATCTGCGCTGAAAGTGCGAACGCGCGCGCGAATCGACAATGTGTGCTCTACCACCACGGAGCACGTCGTGAAAATCCCCCTCAAATTCCCCGTCAAACTCGCTACCGGCCAGACGCTCACGGAACTGAACCTGCGTCGCGGTAAGCGCAAGGAAATGGCCCTCGCGGCCAAGTACAGCGAAGACCCGGGCGAACAGGAAGATTTCCTGCTCGGCACGCTCACGGGCCTCACCGTCGAAGATATCGGCGAACTCGATCTCGCTGACTCGAAGCGGCTCATGGATGCCTTTCGCCGCATGGTTGAGGGACGGGATACCGCCGAAGATGCGGGCTCCCAGCAATCAGCCGCCGAGCGAGGAAACGCAGACGCTGGACTCGGCGCTGCGACCGCTGGATGAGGTGTTGCTACTGGTGCTGAAGATTCAGCCGTCCGAGATCGCCGAACTGGACATGGACGACTACTGGCACTGGATCGACGCCGCGGAGCGGGAAATCAAGCGGCGCATCGATGCGACAAAGCAATCCTGAGATCAGGCGGCCCGGTGCCCGAGCCGGCCGCAAAGCCACACGATGGCCTTGATCAATGCCGCGATGAGGTACGAGCCGGCCACGATGGCCGGCCCGAGAAAGGCAAACCCGAAAAACGCCACGATGCCGAACACGATCGGCACGGACCACCAGGGCAGTTCGATGAACAGCCACACGGCAAGCACGATGCCGGCGATCGCGATCACGGTGTACGTAATGCCTTCGGCGATGGACTGGATGTTCATGGGCGGCCTCGTCACTTTCCGGTAAGGGTATGGCAAGCGAATTCTATATTGGCGTAAAGATCGGCGCGACGCTACTCGGTAGCTTCGGTGCCGCGCTATCTGGCACGCGTACGACGCTCAACGGCCTCGGGCGGGTCGCCGACGAGCTGCGCGCGAAGCATACCCGTCTCGGCGACACGATGGCGCGGGCGGTCGCGCATCCGATGCGCAATATCGCCGAGCTGCGGGGCCAGTACGACCGCCTGGGCCGCACCATCGATCAAGTCCAGGCGAAGCAAGCGGCCCTTGCGACCCGGCTGGCACGCGGCACCGCATTGCGCGAGCAACGCCAGGCGATCGGCGCCGACATGCTCGGCACGTACGCGACAGCGGTCGCAACGGCTGCGCCGGTCATCGGCGCCGTGAAGCAGGCCGCCAACTTCGAAGCCGGGCTGCGCGACATTGCAATTACCGGCAACCTGACCCGCGACGAAGAGTTCCGGATCGGCGAGACGATGCGCCGCGCGGCCGTTGCCACGAGCCAGGGCCACAACTCCATTCTGGAGGGCGTCGGCACGCTGGTCGCGGCTGGCATGGACGCGAAGGAAGCCGGGCAAAAGTCGAACCTGCTCGGGCGCGTAGCGACGGCGACGAATGCCGACATGAAAGACCTCGCGGGCATGGTCTATTCGTTCTCTGAGACGCTGGGAATCAAGGGTGATGCGGCGCTGAAGGAAGCGTTCAACCGCGCCGCGTATGGCGGCAAGCTCGGCCGGTTCGAGCTGAAGGATATGGCGAAAGCCCTGCCCGAAATGACCGCAGCGTTCGCGGCCAAGGGCATCAAGGGGCAAGACGCACTGACGCAGATTATCGCGAGCCTCGAAGTCGGCCGCGAAGGCGCCGGCAGCGGCGACGAAGCCGTAACGAACCTGCGCAACTGGCTGTCGCACATGAACGCGAAGGCGACCATCGACGCCTACAAGAAAGCTGGTGTCGACTATCAAAAGTCGATGTCCAACCTCGTCGCCGGCGGTTACTCGAGCTACGAGGGCTCGCTGCAGATTGCACAGAAGTTCATCGCGTCACGTGGCGACGCGTTCATGAAGCAATGGAAGGCCGCCGGCGCCAAGGGCGACGAAGAAGCCCAGCGCAAGCTGATGGAGAGCTTCGGCCTGAATGAGGTGTTCCAGGACATCCAGACCATCAACCATCTGCTCGCGATGCGCCAGGGCTGGGACAAGTATCAGCAGAACAAGAAGGACATGGGTAGCGCGCAGGCGCTGAACACGATCGACCAGGACTACGCGCGCCGCGCAGAGCTGGCGACCGTCGCGTGGGGCCGTTTCCAGACCCAGATTGCCGATCTCGGGATCACGGTCGGGCGTGCGCTGCTGCCGTCGCTCACGGACCTGATGAACACCGTCACGCCGCTGATCCAGCGCACCGCGCAATTCGCGGCCGCACATCCGGGCCTGATCCGTGGTCTGGTCGGCTTCGCAACGGCGGTGATTGGTATGAAAGTCGCGACGCTCGCGGCCGGCTGGGGGCTGAATTTCTTCGTCAAGTCGCCGCTGAACATGGTCAGCACGGCATTGACGACGGTCGGGGCGAAGTGGACGCTGTTTCGCGCGCTCTTGGCCGGTGGTGGCTCCCGTCTGTCCACCGTGTTCCAGATTTTCGGCATGGGCGCTGGCGCGGCCGGCAAACTTGCCGGCGCGGTCGGACGTACCGGGAGTCTGTTTATGGGACTCGGACGCGGCGCGCTGGCAGTCGGCCGTGCCCTGGTCCCGTTCGGGCAAGGGCTCGTCATGACGGTTGTCGGGCCGGTGAAGCTGGTCGGTCAAGCCATCTGGTGGCTCACCAAGGGACTTGGTACGCAGGCGCTGTCGTTCTTCGGCTTTCTGGCGCGCGGGGCGCTTATGCTCGGTCGTGTCCTGGGCGGCGGCCTTGTTCAAGGTCTGCTGCTCGCTGGGCGCACGGTGCTCTGGCTGGGCCGCGCGCTGATGCTCAATCCGATCGGAATCGCCATTACCGCGATCGCCGTCGGCGCATACCTCATCTACCGCTACTGGACGCCGATCAAGCAGTTCTTCGGGGGTATCTGGAACTCGATTCGCACCGCGTTCGCGGGCGGAATCGGTAGCGTGATGCGCCTGATCATCAACTGGTCGCCGCTGGGCCTGTTCTATCGCGCGTTCGCGGGCGTACTCGGGTGGTTCGGCGTTGGACTCCCGAAAACCTTCACCGATTTTGGCTCGCACCTGATCGACGGCCTGGTCAACGGCATTCGCAATCGCTTCACCGCCGCGAAAAACACGCTGATCGAATTCGGCAGCAACGTGAAGGCGTGGTTCGCGAACACGCTGGGGATCAAGTCGCCGTCCCGCGTCTTCATGGGCTTCGGCGACAACATCGCCCAGGGCGCCGCGATCGGCATCGGCCGATCGTCGGCGGTCGCCGCACGCGCGGCTGCAGGCATGGCGACACAGGCGGCGGCCGCCGCGTCCCTGCAGCGCATCAACGCAGCTCGTGGCGGGTCGCCGGCCGGTGGATCGGTAGCCGGCTCTGGGATCGTGGTCCACTTCTCGCCGAATATCACGGTCCAGGGCGGCTCGCCGGACGGCGTCAAGGATCAGGTCAAGCAAGGGCTCAACCTGTCGCTGCGCGAGCTGGAGCGCATGCTCGACGACCTGCTCGCGAAGCGCGAGCGCCGCGCATACAGGAGCTGACGTGTTTGCAATTCTTGGTGATATCGAATTCGACCTGATCGGCTATTTCGATGGGTTTGATGCGACGTTTGGCGCCGATTACGCCGAGCACGCGCTGCTGCAAGGCAAACCGCGGCTGCAACGCATGGGCGACAAGCTCGACGAAATCCGGATCGCGCTGTCGTTTCACTACTGGTACTGCGACCCGGAAGCCGAGCTGGCGAAGCTGCGCGCGGCGGTAAGCGCGAAACAGGCCATGGCGCTTGTGTTCGGCAATGGCGACTACAAGGGCTGGTTCGTGTTGACCGAGGTTCAATCGACCAGCAAGCAGACAGACACGTCGGGAACCGTGTTGTCCCTCGATGCGCAGATCACCTTGCGCGAGTTCGTGGGCGACAAGAAGAACCCGCTCAAGCCGCCAGCCGTCCAGCCCAAGGTGCCGCCGGCGGCCGCGCAGGCAGTCTCCAGCGTCTCGTCGACGGTAGCCACCGTACGAGGCACGATCCAGCAGGCCGTGACCTGGGCGAACCAGGCGAAATCTGCCATGCGAGTCGCCGTCGACGCGGTCAAGACCGTCCAGAAGCTGAAAGACGATCCGCTTTCGGCCTTGAGCCGTTCGTCGAGTGTGCTGACGAACATCAAGGAAGCGGCCGCGCCGCTGTCGAAGCTGTCGCCGGCGCTGGCGTCGGTGACCGACCAGATTCCTGAAGCGGCCGGCATCCTGCGTGCCAGCAATACCGCGCTGGATGCGGTGCGCTCGGCGCAAGGCGGCTTGGCGAACGCGACGATCGGCACGATTACCGGCGCGATCGACCGGGCCGCTGGGCAGCTCTCGACGGCGACCGGCGCGTTGAGTTCCGCTGCGCCGAGTCTGAGCAAACTGGCCGGGCTAGTCGTGACGCGGAGGATTTGATGTTTCTGACCCACATCACAACTGAGGGCGAACGGTGGGATCAGATCGCCTACCGGTACTACGGCGACCCGTTTGCCTATGAACGGATCATTGTCGCGAACCCCAGCGTGCCGATCACGCCAGTGCTCGCGAGCGGCATTGTGCTGTCAATTCCGGTCGTGGCCGCCGACAACGTAGCCGATGAGGAGCTTCCGCCGTGGATGCGGTGATCGCCACCCCGACGTCGGTCGCCGACGTCCCTGAGCCCACCTTCACGCTCGTATACGAGCAGAAGAACATCACGAACGACATTGCGCCTTACGTCGTGTCGGTGTCGTACACCGACTTCCTTTCCGGCCAGTCTGACGAAATCGAGGTCGTGCTCGAAGACACGGACGGACGATGGCTCGACGCGTGGTATCCGGGCAAAGGCGACGCGCTGACGCTGAAGATCGGCTACACGGGGGCGCCGTTGCTCGCGTGCGGTCGCTTCGAGATCGACGAGATCGGCTTCAACGATCCGGCCTCGACGGTCACGATCCACGGGCTCGGCACGGGCGTGAAGGCGTCCGTTAGAAGCCGCAAGGCCAAGGCGTACGAGCACACGACGCTGGCGACGATCGCAGCGCGTGTCGCGAAGCGGAACCACCTGACGCTCACCGGCCGGATTCGGGATATTCGCATCGACCGAGTCACGCAATACCAGGAGCAAGATGTTGCGTTTCTGACGCGGCTCGCGCACGAGTACGGTTATGCGTTCAAGATTTCGGGCAGCAAGCTCATCTTCAGCGAACTCGCCGACCTGCGAGGTTCTGACGCTGTCCTGCAGTTCAAGCGCGCCGAGCTGAAAACGATCCGCCTGCGCGACAAGATCAAAGACGTCTACGCGCAGGCCAAAGTCGGCTATCACAACCCGAAGACGAAGAAGCTCGTCGTCTACGGCGTGACAGGCGATTCCGTAGGTGTCGTCGGTCAGTCCGAGGCGGCCGCGGGCAAGCGCAAACAGTCCGGTCAGTCGACCAGCGGCGACACGCTGCGGCTGTCCGCACGGGCCGGCTCCAAGGCGACGCTGCAGACGAAGGCGCGTGCGGCGCTTGACCAGGCGAACCTCAAGCAAACGAGTGGATCGGTCGAGATGACCGGCGACACGAAGTTGGCCGCCGGCGCGTCGATCGAGCTGCTCGAACTCGGCAAGCTGTCCGGCAAATACCTGATCGAGTCGGCACGCCATCGCCTCGACCGAGGCGGCGGCTACCAAACCGAAGTCGAGCTGAAGCGCTCGGCGATCGCCGTCCAGGCGGGCAAAGGCGGCGGCACCGCGAAAAAGTCCACGAAAGGGCTGCAGGTCTACGGTGTCACGGCGAAGGGCGACGTCGGTGTCGTCGGAACAACGCCCGTTGCAGCGAAAGGCAAGAGGAAATGAACGATACCCTCGACGAGTTCGGCGCGACGATCAAGTTCGGCACGGTCAGCGCGTCGAAGCCCGGCTTCGCGCGTGTGCGCCTAACCGACCTCGGCAACATGCGCACCATGTGGCTGCCGATCGCGTACCCGAAGACCTTGGCCGATCAGGCATGCTGGACCTACGACGACGGCGAGCAGGTTGCCGTACTCCTGGACAGCCGCTGCGAGGACGGGGTCATTCTGGGCGCCATCTACTCCGATGCCGACCGGCCGCCGGTCACGGACTCGAACAAGTTCGTCGTCCGCTTCAAAGATGGCGCGGTGCTTGAGTACGACCGCGCAACGCACACCCTGACGTGCTCGGGCATGCAGACCGTGATCGTCGACTCGAAGTCGGAGATCGTGCTGCGCGCGGCCGACAAGGTGACGGTCGACGTGCCGGAGGCAGAGTTCACGCGTAACGTCACGGTCAAGGGCAAACTGGCCTACGAGGGCGGTATGGCCGGCTCGGGCGGCGATGGCGCCGCACTGACGGGCAACGTGAACGTCAACGGTAACGTGAGCGCGACGGGCACGATCATGGACGCCGGCGGCAACTCGAACCACCACAGCCACTGAGCTTTTAGCCGGCTTTAATATCCCCCGGACTGGTCGCGCGGCAACATGGCCGCATGACCCAGCTCTCCGACATCACCTCCGTTCATTGGCAGCCGGCCCTTAACCGCGAAGGCGTGGTTGAGGGCGTGGATGACATCGATCAGGCGATTCGCCTGATTCTCGGGACGCCCCAGGGCAGCGATCCGCATCGCCCCGAGTTCGGCTCCAAGCTCTATCTGTACCTCGACATGCCGATCGACCGCGCCACGCCGCACGTTGTGCGCGAGTCGGTGGACGCGATCCGCCGCTGGGAACCACGCTGCGAGGTCGTGCGCGTCATCCCGTCGATCTCCGAGTCGCGCGAAACGATCCGCGTTCAGTGGCGCCTGGCTGACGGTGTGATCCGTGAAACGGAGGTGCCGCGATGACGCTGGACGAACCGGATTTCATCGCCCGCGACCCCGAGGTCATTACGGCCGAGATCGTCGCCGACTATGAGGCGCGCACCGGGAAGACGCTGTATCCCGCGCAGGTCGAGCGGGTCATGATCGACATCATTGCGTACCGCGAAACCCTCGTGCGGGTCGGTGTCCAGGAGGCTGCGAAACAGAACCTCGTCGCGTTCGCCCGCGCTCCCATGATCGACTACCTTGGCGAGCTGGTCGGCGTGACCCGGCTGCCGGCGCGGCCGGCGAAGACGACGCTTCGGTTTTCGGTCGACGCCGCGCTGCCGTCGAATCTGCTGATCGCTGCCGGCACACGGGTCGAGACGAGCGACGGCGCCGTTTCGTTCGCGACTGACATCGACGTGACGCTCGTCGCCGGCCAGTTGGCGATCGACGCGGCCGCGACCTGCGAAACCCCCGGTTCACTCGGTAACGGCTGGCAGCCGGGCCAGCTCGGCTCGCTCGTCGACGACCTGGGCGACATCGACGTGACGGTGGCCAACACCAAGATCAGCGCGGACGGGTACGAGGAGGAAGACAACGACCGGCTGCGCGAGCGTATCCGGTTGGCGCCGGAAGCGTTCAGCACGGCGGGCTCACGGCTCGCGTACGTGTTTCACGCCAAGAGCGCACACCAGTCGATCGTGGATGTCGGTGTGATTGGTCCGGAAATGGACATGCGCGACGGTCGGCTGGTTTCGGTCAACGGCGTTCCGCCGGGCTGCGTCCAGGTGTATCCGCTCGTCGACACGGGGCTTCCGAGCGAAGCCATTCTCCAACTGGTGCGGGACAACCTCAACGACGAGCGTCGACGCCCACTGACCGATTACGTCGACGTCCGGCCGCCGACTCCCGTCGACTATGCGATCGACGTCCGTCTGACGCTTTACAAGGATGCCGACGCCGATACGGCGATTGCGCAGGCACGATCCGCCGCTGAAACCTACCGCGCCGATCGTGCCGCCGGCCTCGGACGCGACATCGTCCCGCGCCAACTCAGCCGTGCCGTACAGGTTCAAGGCGTGTACGACGTGGACCTGCCGGGCCTCGCACTGCGCGTGCTGACGGGAAGCGAGTGGGCGCGGTGTACCAGCGTCAGCGTCATTCCAATCGGGGTTGCAAATGGCTGACTTGCTCTTGCCGCCGGCGCTGGCGAAAGACACGCGCTTTAAGGCGTTCGCTCAATTGACCGAACGACTCGACAACATCGACCTGTCGCCGCTCCTGGTCTATCTGATTGACGGCGTTGACGCTTCCGCGCTGCCGTTCCTGGCTGACCAGTTCTCGGTCATGGGAGAGGACGGCTGGAGTCTCGCCGAGTCGGACGAAGCCAAGCGTGCCCTCATCAAGGGGGCAATCGAACTGCACCGCTACAAGGGCACGCCGTGGGCGGTCAGAGAAGTGATCCGCCGCCTGGGTTTCGGCGAGGTCGAACTTATCGAGGGTATCGGCCGCTTCAACTATGACGGGACCCGTCGCCACGACGGCACGATGGTGTACGGCGGCGATGGGTTGTGGGCCGCGTACCGGGTGATTCTCCTCGATCGCGCCATCACCAATGATCAGGCCACGTTGCTGCGCACGACGCTGGCCGCGTTTGCGCCGGCGCGTTGCGTACTCGCCAGTCTTGAATACCGTCGCGTACCGGTGCGCTACAACGGCGTCGCCCACTACGACGGACAGTACAACCACGGGAGCAGTTAATGGTCAAACTCGTCGAATCTTCCCAATGGGAAGAGGATCTTTACCAAATCGAAACGGCCGATCCAGTCGAAGGTGGCCCGGACGGCGTTTCTAACAAGCAAGCGAAGCAGCTCGGCGGCCGTACGCGCTATTTGAAAGCGCAGGTCGAACAGTCGCAGACGGGCCTCGCGCAGCACATTGCCGCAGCCGATCCTCATACGCAGTACGCGACGAAGGCTGACCTCGCGGCAAAGCTCGCCGCGCTCGTCGGCCAGTCGCCCCAGAGCCTCGATACATTGAAGGAACTGGCAGACGCCCTCGGGAACGATCCGAACTTCGCGACGACGATTATCAATGCGCTCGCTCAGAAAGCTGCGATCGATTCGCAAACCTTTACTGGCACGCCCAAAGGGCCGACCGCACCGCAATTCGACAACAGCACGAGGCTCGCGACGACTGCGTTTATTCAACGTCTAGGGTTGAAGGCCAGCGGATTCGAGGTCTATACGGCAACGGCTACGTTGCCGGCCTCGGTATGCGGTGCCGTGATCTACACGGGTGGCGCGTCAGCATTCACGCTGACGTTGCCACCGGCCTCGGCAGTTCCTGGCGGTGCCCGAATTGAGGTCTATAGCATGGCCGGCGCTGGGGTAACGTTCTCCGCGCAGGGTTCGGACACTATCCCGGCGACGGGATCGAAAACCATCGTCCTGAACGCCGGCGACACGATGGCGCTGCAGTCGAACGGGATTGACCATTGGGAACTGGTCGGCGGCTCGGCAGCGCTTCTGTATGCGTCTGTGATGGCAGGCGCGAACTGGAAGACGCCGCCGCAATTCGACAGCTCGGGCAAGCTTGCGACGACCGCGTTTGTCCAGCAGTCGGCGGGGAATTTCCAGACCCGAAAATACATCAACGGATCGGCGACACTTGCCGCGTCTGATACCGGATCGTGGGTTGAGGCCGGCGGTGCTGGTCCGTCTACGATTACGCTGCCGAGTCCGGCGACCAGCAACCTCACGTATACAGTAACGAACGTTACGTCAAACGGTACGGCGGTGACGGTTTCCACTCCTACCGCAAGCATCTACAACCAAGCGTCGGCGTCCGCCTCGTTCTCACTCGACGTCGGCGCAACGGTAGAACTCGTTTCTGACGCGTCAAACTGGACCGTGATCGCGCATTACACGCGAAGCCCGAGCGCACAAACCGCTCCCCAGTACGACAACAGCACGCGCCTCGCTACGACGGCGTTCGTGAAGCAATCCGGCGAGTCGTTTTCGGGAATTCAAGGTATCAACGCGACGGCATCATTGAACGGCGGGCACGTCGGAGCATTCATTTGGGCATACGGCGCAGGTATAACTTTGACGTTACCGGCTGTCGCTGGCGTTCCCAATGGAGCAACAATCACCATTGCCACTCCAGTCGGCATAACCGTTAAGGGGAGCGGAACCGAGAATATCAACAACCAGAGCGGAGGCTTGTCGAACACGTTCGCGCTGAACGCGGGCGAGCAAGCTCAGTTTGTCAGCAATACCGGTGCGTGGTACTTGTCAAGCTACACAACGGTTCTCGGAACGACGCCGCCGCAATTCGACAGTTCGAATAAGCTCGCGACGACAGCGTTCGTACAGCGCGAACTCGGTAGTTATCGGTCCCCGAGAGGATATGTTGGCAACGTTACCCTGAGCGCTATTGACATTGGGGCGATGATTACTTGGGACGGCAACGGCACGTTGACGTTGCCGGACGCCACCACCGTTCCCAGTGGTTCCGCAATTCGTGTGTTTAAGTACGCGGGGCCGATTGCTTCTGTTCTTGCGGCAAATAAGCCGGGGCAATTGAATGTGCCTACTAGCGGAGCCGACACTTACACATTCGCCGTCGGTGTGTACGGTTTCTTCGAGCTGATTAACGAAAGTGGCGTGAAGTGGGACGTCGCTGGGGAGTTGTTCAACCAGTTCGGAACGACTGCTGCCGCTGGAGACAACAGCACGAGGCTTGCGACTACGGCTTTCGTGCAGCGCGCAACTGCTGCCGTCGTCGGCTCGATGCGCAACGCCGCAATGGGCGTCCCAGTGGCAAGCGCATCGGCGACGTTCACCGCCGACGAGATCGTCGTCGAAACCGCGCTCGGTGGCGTGGCCTACAAGCTCGCGAACTTCAACGAGGCGATCAACCTCGCGACGACGGGGATGGATACCGGATCGGCCCCTGTGTCGGGATATGTCGGTCTATATGCAGGTTACAACCCGTCCACTGGCGCTCGCAAATTGTTCGCAAGCAATGCCACCTCAACCGTTCTTGGAAGCGTATATGGCGGCTCCAATCCACCGGCTGGTATCGCAGCAACGGCGCTCGTCAGCGTTTGGCCGACGAACGGGAACGGGCAGTTCGTCCCTGGGCTGCAAATCGATCGGGAAATTGGCATCGCGAGTTCGGTTGTATTGACGACTTCGACGCCCCAGGCTTCCTTAACGCCGTTCTCCGCTGCCAGCGCGATTCCGCCGAACGCGCGCACATGCCGACTCGATCTCACTATCGGATCGGCCACGGCGTCCTCGGGTGCGAATTTGGTCGTCACGGGTGTCTCGCTCGAAGTTGGCCGTACTTCCTTGGGAGCGACTTCGCCGACTGCTGGCGCAACGACGGTCATCTCGACGCCGTTCATTCCGATTGTTACTCCGCAAACACTTTACTATCGAGCGTCAGTATCCAGTGGCGCGTTGAACGTGGCTGTCGGCGTTAATGCATACACATTTTGAGGGTGATGATGGAATACTTTGTGGCTTTTACGGACGAGTCAGAGACGGAGATTAGTGCATCGTTCGGATGCGAACAGGACCCTGCGGTGTGGCGCAATCAAGGGATCGTCTCTGCAGACGATCCCCGATGGAAGGCATACGTCGCGTCATTCGCGGCAGAAGCATTCACTGCTTCCGGGCAGTCGGATTCATTAAATCCATCACGATCGGCGCAATAACATCGAAAGTCGCTCTTGCATGCATCGAATACAGTTCGGTAGTCGGGTGAGTGCAATCACTAAGCAATGCCTGCCAGTCTGGCCTGGCGACAATCGGCCAATAATGCTGCACGAGCGGCACGTCTAGATTCTTGGCGACGTTGTCGACGCGCATCACGTAGTACGGCAACGTCGCTTGGCGGTTGGGATTGCATGATGGCCCTGGTTCGATGAGTACGACCTTCTTGCCAGCCGCGCGCGCGCCGGCAACAAGCTCAGCCACAATTTGCTCAAATCGGTCCGGTGACTCTGATTCGACGCCGGCGCGTGGATTTCCGAAGAAAAAGGTGTCGTTTAGCCCGAATTCGATCAAGACGACGTCGGCCTTCGACTGCGCCATTTGCTTCGTCCATGTCGGATGGCGGCCATCGGTTCCATTGAGCAACTGCGACGCTTCCGTTCCGCTCACTCCATGATTTGAGACAGTCACCGCCTTGCCGAATCGTTGTTGAAGCAGAGTTTGAAGAATAGCTATCTGGTTGTTCGGATTTTTGACGGCCACCCCGTTTATGACGGTCATGCCGTCCGTAGTACTGTCGCCATATGTCTCGACAAGCACGGCCCGCTGCTGTTGCATGGAGGGAGTCGAGGCGTATGCCGACGATCCGTCACCGCCGCCGCAACCGAAGCATGAAGCGATGAGCGCGCCGAGAAACAAGCAGGATGATCTCTTCACGATGACTCTCCAGAGCGAAGATCGATCGTGGCTCCAATCGCGCGCATACGCGCTAGCACCCGCTCTAAATCCTCCGGCGATAGTTCGAGCCGGGCTGCTGCGAAGAACAGGATGTGCGGGCTGATTTCGCGCGGTTCTTCGCCCCCCGTGTACTTGCGCCATTGTCGGCCGCCCTGCACACCAAACAGCTCTGCCATCTGTGCGCTGCTGAGTTTGAGGTCGTTCTTGAGCTTCTCCAGGTCTTTCGGAGTCGGCGGATCGTATCGCATAGGGGAAATGGCGGCGCAACGCCGCGTTGAGCGTGGTGTTCATGGAATCCTCTCGGGTGTCTGGGCCGCGCCATCGCGCTTCCTCTCGGGATTGAGTCTAGGTCCGATGGGCCTATGCGTCAAGAATGACGATTGACGTCGTGTGCACGCCAGGGGGTGTTTCGGAGATAATCGGACTTGCTCACACGGTATCGGCTTCGTGCGGTCAGGTGTCTGCAAGGCCCTGCTGAAGATAGCCCGCCCCCCGAGTGCCAGCCGGTCGCGCATGCGACGTATGGGGACAGTCGATACTCGTGTGAGTCTCTCACCGGTCTGCCGCCAAATCTGCAATTTCTTTCCATCTATCGCAAGACAGAACACCCCTCATTTATCGCGCGGCGACTGGCCGAAATATCGCGCCGCGCTTCAGCCGGATCACTCCGCCTGCGCCATCGGGTCGCCCGTCGCCGTTCCTTGCCGCCCTCCTCGCTCTCTTCGCCCACCTCGTCTTCCTTTATGCCGCCGCGTTCGCTACCGTGCCCGCGCATGCAGAAGGCGCGTTCACCGTGACGAGCGACGACCTGACGCCGGGCGGGCGCGTCCGTGCCGCGAACGTGTTCGACCGCGGCGACTGCAAGGGCGGCAACCACTCGCCGCAGCTCGCCTGGCACAACCCGCCGCCCGGCACGCGCGGCTACGCGGTCACGATCTTCGATCCCGACGCGCCGGGGCACGGCTGGTGGCACTGGGCCGTGGCGGGCATTCCCGCGACGGTCACGAGCCTGCCCGCCGACGCGAGCGCATCCGGCTTCCTGCGGCGCATCGGTGCAAGCGAAGCGCGCAACGACTTCGGAATCGACGGTTACGGCGGCCCGTGCCCGCCGCCCGGCAAGCCGCACCGCTACGTGGTCACCGTCTACGCGCTGAAGGGCGACGACCTGCGCGTCGCGCAGGGGCGCCCCGCGCCGATGTTCGAGCACGAGATCGGCACGCTGGCGATCGGCACCGCGCAACTCACGGTCAACTACGGGCAATAACGGGTGACGGGCACCCGGCGGCGGGCATCGCCCCCTGCCGCGCGCCGCCGCGATTGCCTGCCGCCGCGCACTGGCGTACTCCGGGCGTATTCCGCGCCCGCGTGTTTTCGCGTCATTTCGGCTTGCTAGACTCGTCGTCACCGGTCGCGGCGCCACGCCGCGCTTCCGTCGCGTCGCCGGCCGGCGACGCGTGACCCGGCGTGCCGCAACGGCCGCCGTTCCCGTTCCTTTCCGGAGAACGCCTCATGTCGAACATCGTCATCGTCTATCACAGCGGCTACGGTCACACGCAGAAACTGGCCGAGGCCGTTCACGCGGGCGCGCAGGACGCCGGCGCGACCGTGCGCCTGCTCGCGGTCGGCGACGTCGACGACGCGGGCTGGGCCGCGCTCGACGCGGCCGACGCGATCGTCTTCGGGGCACCGACCTACATGGGCGGCCCGTCGGCGCAGTTCAAGCAATTCGCCGATGCGACGTCGAAAGCGTGGTTCACGCAGAAATGGAAGGACAAGATCGCCGCGGGCTTCACGAACTCCGCGACCATGAACGGCGACAAGTTCTCGACGATTCAATACTTCGTCACGCTGTCGATGCAGCATGGGATGGTGTGGGTCGGCACGAGCCTGATGCCGGCCAACTCGAAGGCGGCTACGCGCAACGACATCAACTACCTGGGCGGCTCGACGGGCCTGCTCGCGCAGTCGCCGGCCGATGCGACGCCCGACGAGGGCCCGCTGCCGGGCGATCTCGAAACCGGGAAGGCATTCGGCCGGCGGGTCGCCGAAGCGACGGCCCGCTGGGTCGCCGGCCGCGGCTGAGCACGCGCCGGCGAGCGCGCAGATGAGCGCGCCGGCGTGCGTCAAAGGGACACAAGACGGCCCGCCGGCCGTCTTTTTTTCGACCCGCGCGATGCAGGCCCGCCGGATGACGTCTTAAAATGGCGGATTCAGGGCGCGGGCCCCGTTTCATTCAGTGAGAGCGAAATGAGCACCAAAGTTTTTGTCGACGGCCAGGAAGGCACGACCGGCCTCAAGATCTTCGAATACCTGTCGGCACGCAGCGACATCGAGATCCTGCGCATCGATGAAGCGAAGCGCAAGGACGTCGAAGAGCGCCGCCGCCTGATCAACGCGTCGGACGTCACGTTCCTGTGCCTGCCGGATGTCGCATCGCGCGAATCGGCGTCGCTCGTCGAGAACCCGAACACGACGCTGATCGACGCGAGCACCGCGTTCCGCACCAGCGCCGACTGGGCCTACGGCCTGCCGGAACTGACCCGCGCGCAGCGCGAGAAGATTCGCACGTCGAAGCGCATCGCGGTGCCGGGCTGCCATGCATCGGCCTTCGTGCTCGCGATGCGTCCGCTCGTCGATGCGGGCATCGTTGCACCGACGTTCGCCGCGCACAGCTACTCGATCACCGGCTACAGCGGCGGCGGCAAGTCGATGATTGCCGACTACGAAAGCGCGGCGCCGGGCGGCAAGCTCGCGAGCCCGCGCCCGTACGCGCTCGGCCTCACGCACAAGCACCTGCCGGAAATGGCCGCGCACACGGGCCTCGCGAACCCGCCGATCTTCACGCCGATCGTCGGCCCGTTCCTGAAGGGCCTCGCGGTGACGACCTACTTCACGCCCGGGCAGCTCGCGAAACGCGCGACGCCGCAGGACGTGCAGCGCGTGTTCGCCGAGTACTACGCGGACGAAGCCTTCGTGCGCGTCGCGCCGTTCGATGCGGACGCGAACCTCGACGGCGGCTTCTTCGACGTGCAGGCGAACAACGACACGAACCGTGTCGACCTGTTCGTGTTCGGCAACGAAGAGCGCTTCGTCACGGTCGCGCGCCTCGACAACCTCGGCAAGGGCGCATCGGGCGCCGCGATCCAGTGCATGAACCTGAACATCGGCGCGGCCGAGGATGCGGGTCTCAAACGCTGATTCAACATCGCATGCAATGCAAAGCCGGCCGCTGGCCGGCTTTTTATTTACCGGTATCACGCAATATATAAAAAAATTACCGATCTCGCATTTACAAATATTTACAAGCTTTCGATTGCGCGATTACCAGTGAATTAATTCCACCCCCTCTTTATCCAGTCAATCCCGAATAGGGATAAACCGGATACCGACCGCTTTAAACGCTGCCGTTATACGCAGGAAGGCTCTTCGCCGGCCTGTCCGGCGTCGCACATTCCCCACTCCGGCAGCTTCAGGCAGCCTGTCGCACGTTTTAATTCTTACTGAATACCGTGTCAGACAAGGATTCAAAACACGATGCCCGTTTCAATCGCCTTTTTTAGACGGGTTCATCAATTGACAGCAAAAATCCAGGCAGCGACATTAGCTCGCACAATTAAACGATTGGAGACAGCGGCATGTCGCACGCCTTATCGAAGGGGGTGGCAACGGCCTTTGCCATTGCCCCTTTCCTGGTTGCATGTGGTGGAGGGGACGGCGGCGCACCCGCGCCGATCAATGCGCCCCAATGTTCCGGATCGAGCTGCGGCACGCAAGGGCCGCCGCCTTCGCAGCCCGTCAACGGCGCGCTGTGCCCGGCCAACGCGGACATCGTGAAGAGCACGTACCTCGGCGGCGCCGGTAGCGGCGAGATCGTCAGCGTCAACATCGACGCCGTGGCGATGACCTACACGCTCAAGTGGCTCGAATCGCCGATTCCGCTCGCGACCGGCACGGTCACGCCGAGCCGCGCCGGCACGACGATCACCGGTGCGGTCATGCACCCGCCGACCGGCACGCTGCCGACCGCCGAGCAGACGCGCTGCGCGTTCATCCTCACGCCGGGCACGGGCAAGGCGCCGGGCGGCGCCACGTACTCGACGGCCGCCGACTTCAACCGGGCGAACCCGCCGATGCTGCTGGTCGGCATGGGCGTCGCGGGCGGCGGCATTCCCGGCGCGACGATCCAGTACGACGGGCTGACGATCGCCATCGGCCCGATCGTGGTGGCAAAGGACGTCGGCAAGGTGCCGAACCGTCACTTCGACTTCTATCCGTTCCTCGGCTTCGCGAACACGACGACCGACCTGTCGAAGCTGCCGGGCACGTACAACGCGCTGATCTACCACCTGGTTCCGTCGGGCGACTACGCGACGAAAGGCACGAACTCGAGCGAGACGTTCGATGCGAACGGCGCGTGCACGTCGAGCGGCTCGGGCGGCTGCCAGACGACCGGCGACCCGTGGAAGACGAGCGCGAACGGCGGCTACTTCGACAGCACGAAGGCGCCGCAGACGCTGCCGCAGACGCAATTGCCGATCGTCGGCGCGACCGGCAAGTCGGCCACCGCGCACATGGTGATCGGCCAGCTCAACGGCGCGACGGTGCCGGTGATCGTGCGTACGGGCAACGTGAACCTCGGCACGCCGCCGCTGCATACCGACGCGCAGGTCGACGACGAATCGGGCATCGCGGTGCTCGGTGCGGCAACGGCGATCCAGTCGGGCGCGATCGACGGCGGCTACGCGGGCGCGGACTCGAACTTCAAGTACACGGCGGCCCTGATCCGCGGCAGCAACGCGTCGTTCATCAACCCGAGCACGCAGGTCGAGGAAGACGGCTTCACGCTCGACTACGGCCAGGCGACGCCGGGCCTGCTGAACGCGACGACGACGCCGAAGCCGCCGCCCGGCACGAACTACCCGTCCGCAACTGGCGTCGTGATCGCGACGGGCGGGCTGTACGCGGCGCTGATCCAGGGCACGGTGAACGGCGGCGTCACGTCGACGTCGGCGAACTCGACGACTTCGTCGACACCGTACTTCGGCGTGGGCGCGCAGATCAGCAAGTAGCGGACGAGGACGCGACGGCGGGCTGGCCGCCGTCGCGTGACGCACGAGCGCGCGGCACGGCGCAGGCAGGACGAGCACAAGCAACAGAAGCGGCCGACAGGGAGCTGGCCGCCGTACAAGACAAATCTGGAGGAGCAACATGAAGCGCAACCTCATTCTGGCGGCGGCCCTTGCCGCCCCCCTTCTTTCTGCCTGCGGCGGCAGCGGCAGCGGCGGCGACAACCCGCCCCCGCTCGTCGAAGACCGGCTCTGCCCTGCCTCGCTCGACTACACCACCGTGTTTACGGGCGGCGCGGGCAGCGGCGAACTCGCCAAGATCCAGCTCGACACGACCAAGATGACCTGGCAGGTCACCTATGTCGAATCGCCGGTTCCGCAAACGACCGGCACCGTCGTGCCGACCCGCGCGGGCACCGTCGACAGCGGCACGCTCACGCAGGAAACGCTGCTGCCGACCAACAAGCTGAACCAGTGCGCATTCCGCCTGAACGGCGCGAGCCTCGATCCGTCGCGCCCGGCGCGCATCTTCGTCGGCATGGGCGTCGCGGGCGGCACGATTCCCGGCAAGGAGATCCAGTTCAACGGCGTGCTCGGCCAGGCCGCGGTGCCCGACACGAAATTCCCGTACTACCCGTTCATCGGCTTCTCGTCGATCGAAACCGACATCACGAAGGTGGCGGGCACGTACAGTCACACGGGCTTCGGTGAAGTGCCGTCGCAGAACTTCGCACCGGCATCGATCGACGCGAAGGTGACGATCAACGCCGACGGCACCTGGACCAAGTGCGACTCGACCGGCCAGTTCGCCGGCGGCGCGTGCACGCAGCGCGGCACGAACTTCGTGCAGTCGGCGGACGGCAGCGGCGCATTCCAGTCGAACAACTATGCGAGCCAGCTGAAACCGACGCTGTCGGCCACGCCGCAGGGCAAGGCCTTCATGATCGTCGGCAAGCTGCGCAACCAGCTCGTGCCGATTCTCGTGCGCACCGGGGTGGCGAACCCGAACCCGACGCCCGACAGCAACGGGGTGCCGGGCCTCACCGCCGACGACGAATCGAGTATCTCGATCCTCGCGCCGCAGACGGCCATCGCGGCCGGTTCGCAGAACGGTGAATACATCGGCGTCGACAGCCAGTTCGATTACCGGACCACCGCGCTGATCGACAAGCAGGCCACGCTGCTCGATCCGTTCCAGCCGTCGCAGGCATCGCTCGCGACCGCGCTCGACCTGGACTACACGCAGAAGGTGCCGGGCACGGTCACGACAATCCACACGGGTTCGGGCAGCACGTCGCCGACCGGCAAGTTCATCTTCTCGGGCGGCGTGTTCGGTTTCCTCGACAACGCAGGATCGACGCCGTATTTCACGATCGGCGCATTCGTCCAGTAAGCGGAGGGAAATGCCGTGATGAAGAGAACCCTACGCTGCGCGGCGGCCGGCGCCGCCGTGCTGGCGCCGCTCGCGGCGCACGCGCAGAGCGCCGGCAGCAACGTCGTCACGCTGGGCTGGTTCCACGTGATGCCGCAGCAGAGCAGCACGCCGATGACGACCAACGTCGCACCGACACCGATCAACACGCCGCTGCGGCTGCCGCCGTCGTTCACGTCGCCGGGCACCGGGCTGCACACGAGCGGCGCCGACACCGTCGGCCTGACGGTCAGCCACTTCCTGACCGACCACATCGCGGTCACGTCGGTGGCCGGCGTGCCGCCGGTGTTCAAGGTGTCGGGCCAGGGCACGATCAGGCCGCCCGGCCCGGCCGGCGCGCTCGGCACGCAGAACATCGGGCTCGCGTCGGTCAACCCGATCGTGAAGAGCGTGCGGCAGTGGAGCCCGGCCGTGCTGCTGCAGTACTACTTCGGGCAGGCCACCGCGAAGTTCCGGCCGTTCCTCGGCCTCGGCGTGTCGTACAACTGGTTCAGCGACCTTCAGCTCAACACGAACTTCATCAAGCAGACCCAGGACAACCTCGGCGCGATTCTCGCGGCGGGCGCGGGCAAGCCGGGTACGACATCGGTGGAGGCGAAGGCGTCGTCGTCATGGCAGCCGGTGTTCAACGCCGGGCTGCAGTACAACATGACCGAGCATTTCGGGCTGATCGCGTCGGTGACGTACATCCCGCTGAAGACGACGTCGACGGTGACGATCAAGGCGGCCGACGGCACGGTGCTCTCGGAATCCAAATCGGACCTGAAGGCCGACCCGATCATCAGCTACGTCGGGATGACGTACAAGTTCTGAGCGCCGCGACGGACGACGCATGGCATGCCGCGGCAAAATCGCAGGCAAAAAAAAGCCCGCCTAAGAGGCGGGCTGAATCCATATCAGAGGAGACATGGAGGAGACAGGTGCAATTCTAGCGAATCGGTTTCCGCAATGCAACATTTCCGTAGAGAAAATACGGACTTTCCCTCGAATGCCGACTCTAGATCGCCTTCACTGCATCTGACCCCACCCTGTTTTCCCGGTCGAGCACTTCGCCGAGCGCATCGCGCAGCAGCGCGACGGGCCGCACCAGCCGGCCCGGCAGCGCGCCGTGCACGATCCACACGTTGATCCGCGTCTCCAGTCCCGCCGTTTCCACCACCCTCAGCGCGTCGCGGTGCGCGCTGCGCGCCAGCGCGTTCGGCGCGGCGATGCCGATGCCCGCGCCGCGCGCGACGAGCGACAGCTGCAGCTCCGAGCCGAATGCCTCGACCGCGACGTCGAACGGCAGCCCGGCCGCGCCGAGCGTGCGGCTCAGCGCTGAACGCATCCCGCAGCCGTCCTGGCTCAGCACCCACGGAAAACGCGACAGCATGTCGATCGACAACGGGCCGTCGGGCAGCGGAAAGTCGCGCGCGGCGACGAGCACCGTCGGCTGGGTGCCGAGCAGCGTCGACATGAACGTATCGGGCAATACCGAACTCGCCGGCACCATCACGGCCGCGACGTCGAGCGTGCCGCGCTCGATGCCCTGCATCAGCGCCGGCGACCAGCCGGCCGTCACGCGCAGCGTGAGGCGCCCGAATGCGTCGCGCAGCCGGTCGATCGGCTGCTCGAGCGCCAGCTCGGACAGGAACGGCGGCACGCCGATGCGCAGCTCGCCGGACGGCTCGCTGTCCGGCGCGCCCGCCGCCATCAGTTCGTCGACCGCGCCCAGCACGTTGCGCGCGAGCGCGTAGACGTCGCGCCCGGCGGCAGTCGGCTTCAGCGGCTTGCTTTGCCGTTCGAGCAGCGACATGCCGAGCAGCGTTTCGAGATTCTGCACGCGCCGCGTCAGGCCCGGCTGCGTCAGGTGGAGCTTCGCGGCCGCGGCGACCATCGACCCGCTGTCGACCACCGCGACGAACGCCTGGAGATCACGCGTATTCAAAACAAACTCGCATAATCATGTTAGAGATATTTCAATTGTCGCATAAACATCAGGCACCTACGATGGGGACTCCTTCGACCCACTCGCCAGGCTTCCGATGAACTGCCCCGCCAACCCTTGCCCCGCCGCCGTCCGCACGCCCGCCGGCACGCCGCCCGCGTTGAGCGCGGGCATGACGCTGTTCTTCGCCGCGACGGTCGGCGTGATCGTGATGGACTTGTTCGCCGCGCAACCGCTGACGGGCCCGATCAGCGCCGATCTGCATCTGCCGCCCGGCCTTGCCGGCCTCGTCGCGATGTTGCCGCAGCTCGGCTACGCGGCCGGGCTCGTACTGCTCGTGCCGCTCGTCGACCTGCTCGAGAACCGCCGCCTGATCGTCGCGACGCTGGCCGCATGCGCGGCTGCACTCGCGCTGCCCGCATTCACGCGCTCGGGCACCGTGTTCCTGCTCGCCACCCTCGTGGCCGGTGGCGCGTCGAGCGTGATCCAGATGCTCGTGCCGATGGCCGCGTCGATGGCGCCCGAGGCGCAGCGCGGCCGCGCGGTCGGCAACGTGATGAGCGGGCTGATGCTCGGCATCCTGCTGTCGCGGCCGCTCGCGAGCCTGATCGCGGGCTCGGCAGGCTGGCGCGGCTTCTATCTGCTGGCCGCGCTTGCGAACGCTGCAATCGCCGTCGTGCTGGCCCTGCGCCTGCCGTCGCGTACGCCGTCGATCACGGCCGGCTACCGCGCACTGCTCGCGTCGATGGGGCGCCTGCTGGCCGATGAGCCGGTGCTGCGTCGGCATGCGCTGTCGGCCGCGCTCGCGATGGCCGCGTTCAGCGCATTCTGGACCGCGGTCGGGCTGCGGCTCGCGCAGCCGCCGTTCGGCCTCGACCTGCACGGGATCGCATGGTTCGCGTTCGCCGGCGCGAGCGGCGCGATCGTCACGCCGCTCGCGGGCCGCGCCGGCGACCGCG